>NZ_JBFAWH010000018.1:0-163918 GCF_040680235.1 Streptomyces sp. NPDC052101 | reverse complement strand
TTGCCCGCCTTCAACGACTTCGCCGTGGCACCTTCGAAGAGCTGCATGAGCTTCTGCAGGGGGTCATAGCCCTCGGACCGGCGGTCGTAGATCAGGTCCAGGGCCGTGGTGACCTGCTCCTCGCTGAACCGGGCGATCGGCAAGATCTTCGAGGCGTGCACGATCGCCGAATCCAGACCCGCCTTCACACACTCGTCCAGGAACACACTGTTCAACAGGATGCGCGCGGCCGGATTCAGGCCGAAGGAGATGTTCGACAGACCCAGCGTGGTCTGCACCGCCGGATGGCGCCGCTTCAGCTCACGGATCGCCTCGATGGTGGCGATACCGTCCCCCCGCGACTCCTCCTGACCCGTACAGATCGTGAACGTGAGGGTGTCGATGAGGATGTCGTCCTCACGGATGCCCCACCTCCCCGTGAGATCGTCGATCAGCCGCTCGGCGATCTCGACCTTCTTCTGGGGCGTGCGGGCCTGGCCCTCCTCATCGATCGTCAGCGCGATCAGCGCCGCACCGTGCTCCCGCGCCAGCCGCGTGACCTTGGCGAAACGGGAGTCCGGACCGTCACCGTCCTCATAGTTCACCGAGTTGATCACCGCACGGCCGCCCAGCTTCTCCAGACCCGCCTCGATCACCTCGACCTCGGTGGAGTCCAGCACGATCGGCAGCGTCGACGCCGTCGCGAACCGCCCCGCCAGCTCCACCATGTCCGCCACACCGTCCCGGCCGACATAGTCCACACACAGATCGAGCATGTGCGCACCCTCGCGGATCTGCTCCCGCGCCATCTCCACACAGTCGTCCCAGCGACCCTCCAGCATGGCCTCACGGAACTTCTTCGAACCATTGGCGTTCGTCCGCTCACCAATGGCCAGGTAGGAGGTGTCCTGCCGGAACGGCACCGTCTGGTACAGGGACGCCGCACCCGGCTCCGGACGCGGATCACGCTCGGGCGGGGTCAGGCCCCGCACACGCTCGACCACCCGCCGCAGATGCTCCGGCGTCGTACCACAGCAACCACCGACCAGGGAGAGCCCGTACTCGCGGACGAACGTCTCCTGCGCGTCCGCCAGCTCGGACGCGGTCAGCGGGTAGTGGGCGCCGTCCTTGCCGAGGACGGGCAGGCCCGCGTTGGGCATGCAGGACAGCGGGATGCGGGCGTTGCGGGCGAGGTAGCGCAGGTGCTCGCTCATCTCGGCGGGGCCGGTGGCGCAGTTCAGGCCGATCATGTCGATGCCCAGCGGCTCCAGAGCCGTCAGGGCCGCGCCGATCTCCGAGCCGAGCAGCATGGTGCCGGTGGTCTCGACGGTCACCGACACGATGACCGGCAGGTCCAGGCCGAGGGCGTCGAGGCCGCGGCGGGCACCGAGGACGGCCGCCTTGGTCTGCAGGAGGTCCTGGGTGGTCTCCACGAGCAGCGCGTCGGCTCCGCCGGTGACCAGGCCCTCGGCGTTGCGCTGGTAGGCGTCGCGCAGGGTGGTGTACGGCGCGTGGCCGAGGGTCGGCAGCTTGGTGCCGGGGCCGATGGAGCCGAGGACCCAGCGGGGGCGGCCGTCCTTCGCGGTGAACTCGTCGGCCACCTCGCGGGCGATACGGGCGCCGGCCTCGGACAGCTCGTGCACCCGGTCGGAGATCTCGTACTCGCCGAGCGCGGAGTGGTTGGCCCCGAAGGTGTTGGTCTCGACGCAGTCGACGCCCACGGCGAAGTACGCCTCGTGGACGGAGCGGACGATGTCGGGGCGGGTGAGGTTGAGGATCTCGTTGCAGCCCTCCAGCTGCTGGAAGTCCTCGAGTGTGGGCTCCTGGTCCTGGAGCATGGTGCCCATGGCTCCGTCGGCGACCACCACACGCGTGGCGAGCGCCTGGCGGAGCGCGGACGCACGGGTCCGGCTGTCGGTGGAAGGGGACGGTGGCAACGAGGCCATGAAAGGGCTCCCTAGCTGCGACGGCTGTCGGCTATGCGGTGTGCCGGGCGGGCCCGGATGCCGCACGGCGCCAGCGTAACCGGGAGTCGGCTTGGATGGGCAGCGGCGTCCACGAGGCGGACGCCGGTGGCGGATGTGCCACGGCCAGGTCACGTGTGATGTAACAAGTGTCGTCCGACCATTAGCGGGAGGTCGGCATGGACCGGTAGTGTTCGACATTGCCGAACGGTGCCGCAGCACCAGGTGGCAGTCGAAGGGGACGGAGGGCAGGACGGCGATGGCACGGAACATCCAGTCGCTCGAACGGGCGGCCGCGATGCTGCGGCTGCTCGCGGGCGGCGAGCGGCGGCTCGGCCTGTCGGACATCGCCTCGTCGCTGGGCCTCGCCAAGGGCACCGCCCACGGCATTCTGCGCACCCTCCAGCAGGAGGGGTTCGTGGAGCAGGACGACGCCTCCGGGCGCTATCAGCTGGGCGCGGAGCTGCTGCGCCTCGGCACCACTTATCTGGATGTGCACGAGCTGCGGGCCAGGGCCCTGGTGTGGACCGACGATCTCGCCCGGTCCAGCGGGGAGAGCGTGTACCTGGGGGTGCTGCACCAGCAGGGCGTGCTGATCGTGCACCACGTCTTCCGGCCGGACGACAGCCGGCAGGTGCTGGAGATCGGCGCCATGCAGCCGCTGCACTCCACGGCGCTCGGCAAGGTGCTCTCGGCCTACGACCCGGTGGCGCACAGCGAGGCGCTGGAGAGCGAGCGGAAGCCGTTCACCGACCGCACGGTGTGCGACGCCGTGGACTTCGAGCACCTCCTCGACATCACGCGCGCGCGTGGGTACGCGGCGGACGTGGAGGAGACCTGGGAGGGGGTGGCGTCCGTCGCCGCGCCCATCCACGACCGGCGCCGGATGCCCGTGGGCGCGGTCGGTATCACCGGCGCCGTGGAGCGGCTGGGCCGGGACGGGGAGCTGCGTCCCGAGCTGATCGCCGCCGTGCGCGACTGTGCCCGTGCGGTGTCCAGGGACCTGGGCGCGGGACGGTTCTGAGTGCTGAGCGCTCCCCCAGGGCTTTCACCTGGGCTTTTCCCCCGGAAACGACCGGGACGCCGGGCGGCGTTCCGGATCTCGCCCTACCCTGAAATGGACATAAAGGGCGAAACCTATGTCAGTCAGGGTGAAACCTACGTCAGTGCGCGAAGAGTGATAACCGGCAGCGATCAATAACGATCCTGTTTTCAATAACAGAACCCTTGACGCACGCGTAACGCCGAAGCAAGACTCCCGTCCATCGGTCGGCATTGTCGAACACCTACCGGCAATACGCGCTAGAGTGTGACAACGCCAAGGACCGGCATCGCTCTCACCCCCGAGGGCGCCAGAACCCCCGGCGGGACCCGGGGTTCGGCTATCCCTGGACGAAGGACAAAGGAGTCGCGGGTGTCCAGCTCCGACATCTTCATCGGCGAGACCATCGGTACCGCCATACTCATCCTGCTCGGCGGCGGCGTCTGCGCGGCCGTCACGCTGAAGGCCTCCAAGGCCCGTAACGCCGGTTGGCTCGCCATCGCCTTCGGGTGGGGCTTCGCCGTCATGACGGCTGTGTACATCTCCGGACCGCTCTCCGGTGCGCACCTCAACCCGGCCGTCACCGTCGCCCTGGCCATCAAGGACGGCGACTGGAGCAACGTTCCGACCTATTTCGCCGGCCAGCTCCTCGGCGCGATGATCGGCGCGACGCTGGTGTGGGTCACGTACTACGGCCAGTTCCACGCCCACCTGACCGACAAGGAGATCGTCGGCGGTCCGGGCGCCCAGGCCACCACGGCCAAGGCGGTCGAGGCCCAGGAGAAGGGCGCCGGCCCGGTCCTCGGCATCTTCTCCACCGGTCCGGAGATCCGGAACGTGGCGCAGAACCTCGCCACGGAGATCATTGGCACGGTCGTGCTGATCCTCGCGGTCCTCACGCAGGGCCTGAACGACAAGGGCAACGGCCTCGGCATCCTCGGCGGTCTGATCACCGCGTTCGTGGTGGTGTCGATCGGTCTCTCCCTCGGCGGCCCGACGGGCTACGCGATCAACCCGGCCCGTGACCTGGGCCCGCGCATCGTGCACGCCCTGCTGCCGCTGCCCAACAAGGGCGGTTCCGACTGGGCTTACGCCTGGATCCCGATCGTCGGTCCGCTGATCGGCGGCGCGATCGCTGCAGGCATATACAACGTCGCATTCGCTTAGGAAACAGCACCGCTTAAGAAGCAGACCCGCTGACGAAGCAGACCCGCTGAACAAGCAGATACGCGCCGTACGTACAGCCCCCTCACCACGGATCTTTCAGGAGCACACAGTGACCGACGCCCACACCGCAGGCCCCTTCATCGCGGCGATCGACCAGGGCACGACCTCCTCGCGCTGCATCGTCTTCGACCGCGACGGCCGGATCGTCTCCGTCGACCAGAAGGAGCACGAGCAGATCTTCCCCAAGCCGGGCTGGGTCGAGCACAACGCCAACGAGATCTGGACCAACGTCCAGGAAGTCGTCACCGGGGCCATCGCCAAGGCCGGCATCACCCGTGACGACATCAAGGCCATCGGCATCACCAACCAGCGCGAGACCACCGTGCTGTGGGACAAGAACACCGGTGAGCCCGTCCACAACGCCCTCGTCTGGCAGGACACCCGCACCGACGCCCTCTGCCGGGAGCTGGGCCGCAACGTCGGCCAGGACCGCTTCCGCCGCGAGACCGGCCTGCCGCTGGCCTCCTACTTCTCCGGTCCCAAGGCCCGCTGGCTGCTCGACAACGTCGACGGCCTGCGCGAGCGCGCCGAGGCGGGCGACATCCTCTTCGGCACCATGGACACCTGGGTCATCTGGAACCTGACCGGCGGTGTCAACGGCGGCAAGCACGTCACCGACGTGACCAACGCCTCCCGCACCCTCCTCATGAACCTGCACACGATGCAGTGGGACGAGAAGATCGCCGAGTCGATCGGCGTGCCGCTGCAGATCCTGCCCGAGATCCGCTCCTCCGCCGAGGTCTACGGCGAGGTCACCGGCGGCAAGCTGGGCGAGCTGCTCGGCGGCATCCCGGTCGCCTCCGCGCTCGGCGACCAGCAGGCGGCCCTGTTCGGCCAGTGCTGCTTCGCCGAGGGCGAGACCAAGTCCACCTACGGCACCGGCACCTTCATGGTGATGAACACCGGCGACAAGATCATCAACTCCTACGCCGGTCTGCTGACCACGGTGGGCTACAAGATCGGCGAGCAGCCGACGGTGTTCGCCCTGGAGGGCTCGATCGCCGTCACCGGCTCGCTGGTGCAGTGGATGCGGGACCAGATGGGCCTGATCTCCACCGCCGCCGAGATCGAGACGCTCGCGCTCTCGGTCGAGGACAACGGCGGCGCCTACTTCGTGCCGGCCTTCTCGGGCCTGTTCGCCCCGCACTGGCGCTCCGACGCCCGCGGTGTGATCGCCGGCCTGACCCGGTACGTCACCAAGGCGCACCTCGCGCGCGCCGTCCTGGAGGCCACCGCCTGGCAGACCCGGGAGATCGCCGACGCCATGGTGAAGGACTCCGGCGACGAGCTGGTGGCCCTGAAGGTGGACGGCGGCATGACCTCCAACAACCTGCTGATGCAGACGCTCGCCGACGTACTGGACGCGCCGGTGGTGCGCCCGATGGTCGCCGAGACCACCTGCCTCGGCGCCGCCTACGCCGCCGGCCTCGCCGTCGGCTTCTGGTCCAGCACCGACGAACTGCGCGCCAACTGGCGCCGGGCCGCCGAGTGGACCCCCCAGATGGACGCGGACACCCGCGACCGCGAGTACAAGAACTGGCTCAAGGCCGTCGACCGGACCATGGGCTGGATCGAGGACGAAAGCTGAGCTGCCCCGCACGACAGCTCTGACGAGGAGTAAGTACCCGACATGACCAGTCAGTCCACCCTGAGTTCCGTGCCTGCCCTGGGAACGCACCCGGCCTCCGGCTCCAACCCGAGCCGCGCCGAGACCCGGGAGCAGCTCTCCAAGGCGTCGTACGACCTTCTGGTGATCGGCGGCGGCATCCTGGGCATCTCCACCGCCTGGCACGCCGCGCAGTCCGGCCTGAGGGTGGCACTGGTCGACGCCGGCGACTTCGCCGGCGCCACCTCCTCCGCCTCCTCCAAGCTGCTCCACGGCGGTCTGCGCTACCTGCAGACCGGCGCGGTGAAGCTGGTGGCGGAGAACCACTTCGAGCGCCGTGCGGTCTCCCGCCAGGTGGCCCCCCACCTGGCGAACCCGCTCACCTTCTACCTCCCCGTGTACAAGGGCGGGCCGCACGGCGCGGCGAAGCTCGGCGCGGGCGTCTTCGCCTACTCCGCGCTCTCCGCGTTCGGCGACGGCGTCGGCCACCTGCTCTCCCCCGCCAAGGCGGCGCAGGACGTGCCGGAGCTGCGCACCGAGAACCTCAAGGCCGTGGCCGTCTACGGCGACGACCAGATGAACGACGCGCGCATGGCGCTGATGACGGTCCGCGCGGCCGTCGAGGCGGGCGCGGTCGTCCTCAACCACGCCGCGGTGACGGGTCTGCGCTTCACCAAGGGCCGGGTCACCGGCGCCGAGCTGAAGGACCGGCTGTCCGGTGCGGAGTTCGGTGTCAACGCCCGCCTGGTGCTGAACGCGACCGGCCCCTGGGTCGACCACCTGCGCACGATGGAGGACCCGAACGCAGCGCCGTCCATCCGCCTGTCCAAGGGCGCGCACCTGGTCCTCAAGCGCACCTCCCCCTGGAAGGCCGCGCTCGCGACCCCGATCGACAAGTACCGGATCACCTTCGCCCTCCCCTGGGAGGACATGCTGCTGCTCGGCACCACCGACGAGGAGTACGAGGGCGACCCGGCGGACGTCGCCGTCAACGACAACGACATAGCCCAGATCCTGGACGAGGCCGCGTTCTCCGTGCGCGACCAGCAGCTCCAGCGCGACCTCATCACCTACGCGTTCGCCGGTCTGCGGGTGCTGCCGGGCGGCCCCGGCGACACCGCCAAGGCCAAGCGCGAGACCGTGGTGACCGAGGGCAAGGGCGGCATGCTGTCCGTCGCCGGCGGCAAGTGGACGACGTTCCGGCACATCGGCCGTACGGTGATGCAGAAGCTGGAGGCGCTGCCGGGTCACCCGCTCGGCGACGACTTCGAACCGATCTCCTCGCTGCCGAAGAAGCTGCCGCTGCCCGGTGTCGCCAACCCGCGCGCGGTCGCGCACCGCCTGCTGGTGGACCACCCGGCGCCGGGTCCGCGGATGGCCGCCGACACCGCCAAGCACCTGGCCACCCACTACGGTTCGCTGGCCTTCGACATCGCTCGCCTCGCGAACGAGAACCCGGAGCTGGCCGAGCGCGTCCACCCCGACGCCCCGGAGATCTGGGCGCAGGTCGTGTGGGCCCGCGACCACGAGTGGGCGGAGACGCCGGACGACGTGCTGCGCCGCCGCACCACGCTGACCATCCGGGGCCTGGCCACGGACGAGGTCCGCGCGAAGGTCAAGGACGTGCTCGACAAGAAGTAGGCCTCGGTGGCGGCCGGTCCGACTCCCCGACCGGGACCGGCCGCCGCCGTAGCGCCGGACCGCCGCACCGGGTCCGGACGACCGGAAGGGGCGGCCCCACGCCGATGGGGCCGCCCCTTTCGCCTGCCCGGAGGCGTTGTCAGTGCCGGGTGCTTCCATGGGGGCATGAACAACGATCAAGCGGATCCCGCCGAACTCGCGGCTCTGCGGGAGGCCTTCGGTGTCCGCGACGGCGGCGAGTCGGCACTGGGCTGGGAAGCGGTGCACGCCTTCGAGGCAGAGCACGAGGTGGTGCTGCCGGAGCCGTACCGGACGTTCGTGGCGGAGGTGACGGACGGATCGTGCCAGGGTCCGCCGGAATACGGGCTGGTGGGGCTGGTCGAGGGCGGCGGGAAGCAGGACCTGGCCAAGCCCTTCCCGCTCACCGGGGCGTGGCTGTGGGAGGAGGACGAGGGGCCGTACGAGGATCCCGACGCCGTCATCGAGCAGGTCGCCCGCGACGGCTCGCTCGTGCTCGGCACGGACGGCTGCGGCATGGACTGGCATCTGATCGTCACCGGCCCGCACCGGGGCCACATATGGCAGATCACCGGTGAGGGCGCCCATCCCTTCGGGGCGGAGTTCGGGTGGACCACCGCCGAGCCGGGTTTCACCGGCTGGGTGCGGCACTGGGCGGCCGGCCGGGAATGGTGCGACGCGCCGCCCGCATAATGTGCTGAGACATCCGATGTCTGAGGCGTGGGGCGGGCGACAGGAGGCCGATCATGGCAGTCACCGATGAGGCGATCGAGAAGATCAAGGGGATGATCGTCTCCGGTGCGCTGCGGCCCGGTGACCGGCTGCCCAAGGAGAGCGAACTCGCCGCCGAACTGGGCCTGTCGCGCAACTCGCTGCGCGAGGCCGTACGGGCCCTGTCGCTGATCCGGATCCTGGACGTACGGCAGGGCGACGGCACGTATGTCACCAGCCTCGATCCGCAGCTGCTGCTGGAGGCGATGAGCTTCGTCGTGGACTTCCACCGCGACGACACGGTGCTGGAGTTCCTGGCGGTGCGCCGGATCCTGGAGCCGGCCGCGACGGCGATGGCGGCCTTCCGGATCAGCGAGCGGCAACTGGACGCCCTGTCCGCCCAGTTGGACGCGCTGGGCGAGGAACCCTCGGTGGAGGAGCTGGTCGCCGCCGACCTGGAGTTCCATCGCGGCATCGTGCGCGGCGCCGGCAACTCGGTGCTGTGCTCGCTGCTGGACGGGCTGTCGGGGCCGACCACACGGGCCCGGATCTGGCGGGGTCTGACCCAGGAGGACGCGGTGGGCCGCACCCTGCGCGAGCACCGGGCGATCCTGGCCGCGCTGCGCGACCGGGACGCGGAGGCGGCCCGCTCGTGGGCGACCGTGCACATCGCGAGCGTGGAGCAGTGGCTGCGCAGCACGCTGTGAAATGCCGGTGCGGAACACTCCGGGCCGCCGGTTGACGCGGGGTGTTCGACGGGGGCGAACGGGGCAGTGATCCGGTCACTCCCCCACGCAAGGGGGCTGCGGGCGCCCCCGCCGGACGCCGTAAGGTTGGTGAGTCAAGCGAGGGCACGTCGGAAGGAGGCACTGGGTGATCGAGCTGGAGGGGGTTCCCGAGCTGATCGACCCAGTCATGGTGGCCGCGTTCGAGGGCTGGAACGATGCCGGCGACGCCGCCTCCACGGCGGTCGCACATCTGGAACGCGAGTGGAAGGGCGAAGTGTTCGCGGCGCTGGACGCCGAGGACTACTACGACTTCCAGGTGAACCGGCCCACGGTGTTCATGGACGGCGGAGTGCGCAAGATCACTTGGCCGACGACAAGGCTGTCGGTGGTGCGGGTCGGCGGCGACAAGCCGCGCGACCTGGTGCTGGTCCGCGGTATCGAACCGTCCATGCGCTGGCGCTCGTTCTGCAACGAGCTGCTCGGCTTCGCGCACGAGCTGGGCGTGGAGCTGGTGGTCATCCTGGGCGCGCTGCTCGGTGACACCCCGCACACGCGTCCGGTACCGGTCAGCGGGGTCACGTCCGACCCCGACCTGGCCGAGCGGATGGATCTGGAGGAGACCAAGTACGAGGGCCCGACGGGCATCGTCGGCGTCCTGCAGGAGGCGTGCACGCACGCCGGTGTCCCGGCGGTGTCCCTGTGGGCGGCCGTACCGCACTACGTCTCCCAGCCGCCCAACCCCAAGGCCACGCTGGCGCTGCTCAACCGGCTGGAGGATCTGCTGGACCTGCGCATCCCGCAGGGCGAGCTGCCCGAGGACGCGCGTGCCTGGCAGGTCGGCGTGGACCAGTTGGCCGCCGAGGACAGCGAGGTCGCCGAGTACGTGCAGACGCTGGAGGAGGCCCGGGACACCGCGGAGCTGCCGGAGGCCTCGGGCGAGGCGATCGCCCGCGAGTTCGAGCGGTATCTGCGGCGCCGGGACGTGAGTCCTCCGGGCGGGCACGCGACCGCGGACGGCGCGGACGGCGGATCCTGGCTGCGGGACAACCCGAACAGCCCGAGCGGCAGGACCCGGCCGCCCAAGCCGCCCAAGCCGGACGCCGATGCTTCCGGCGGTCCGGAGGGTGACGACGAGGACGGCTCGGAGGACTGAGCACATGACAAAGGGGTGGTTCCCCGGGTCGGGAACCACCCCTTTGTCATGTGGCTGGATCGCCTGTCATGTGGCTAGATCGCCACGCCCAGCAGCGCGTCCACCGCTCGGGTCACCAGGCCGGGGGCGCCGGTGTCCGTGCCGCCCTCCTGCTCCTGCCGGGCCGCCCAGAGGTCCACGGCCGCGAGCGCGGCGGGGGCGTCCAGGTCGTTCGCCAGGGCCTCGCGGATCTCCTCGACGAGTGCGTCGGCGGACGGGCCGTCGGGCCGGGAGACGGCCGCGCGCCAGGCGCGGAGGCGGTCCACCGCGGTCTGGAGGACCTCGTCGGTCCACTCCCAGTCGTCACGGTAGTGGTGGGAGAGAAGGGCCAGGCGGATGGCGGCCGGGTCGACGCCGTCGCGGCGCAGCCACGAGACGAAGACGAGGTTGCCCTTGGACTTGGACATCTTCTCGCCGTGCAGGGCGACCATGCCGGCGTGGACGTACGCCTTGGCCATGGGGAACTCGCCGGTGAGCACCTGGGCGTGCGAGGCGCCCATCTCGTGGTGCGGGAAGGCGAGGTCGGAGCCGCCGCCCTGGACGTCGAAGCCCATGCCGAGATGGTCGAGGGCGATGGCCACGCACTCGATGTGCCAGCCGGGCCGGCCCCGGCCGAGGGAGCCGCCGTCCCAGCTGGGCTCGCCCTCGCGGGCGGCCATCCACAGCATCGGGTCGAGGGGGTTCTTCTTGCCCGGGCGGTCCGGGTCGCCGCCGCGCTCGGCGGACAGCAGCCGCATGGCGGCCGCGTCGAGGTTCGAGACCTTGCCGAAGTCCGGGTCGGACTCGACGGAGAAGTAGATGTCGCCCTCCAGCTCGTAGGCCGCGCCGAGTTCGCGCAGCCGCTCCACGAGCGGGACGATGCCGGGTATCGCCTCGACAGCGCCTATGTAGTGCTGGGGCGGGAGCATCCTGAGGGCGGTCATGTCCTCGCGGAAGAGGGCCGTCTCCTTCTCGGCGAGGGCGACCCAGTCGACGCCGTCCCGCTCCGCGCGCACCAGCAGCGGATCGTCGACGTCGGTGACGTTCTGGACGTAGTGGACCTGCCGCTTGGTGTCGAGCCACACGCGCTGGACGAGGTCGAACGCGTTGTAGGTCGCCGCGTGTCCTATGTGGGTCGCGTCGTACGGCGTGATTCCGCAGACGTAGAGACGGGCGACGGGACCGGGGTCGAGGGTGACGAGGCCGCCGGTCGCGGTGTCGTGGATCCTCAGGTCGCGGCCCTGACCAGGCAGGGCGGGGACCTCGGAAGCGGGCCAGGCATGCATGTACATGAGCCTAACCGGCCACCAGCCGCGTATACGAACGGGATCACGCCCGATGGCCGGATGTGCGCTCTTGTACCTTCGCGGCCGATGTGCTTACACCGGCGGCCAGGGGATGGCCGGCCACTCTCCGTTCGGCTCGGGGTGCACCCCGGTGGAGAGCAGCGCGTCGACACGCGCGCGTGTGGCGTCGATCTCGGCCGGGGTGATCAGTGCGGTCATCCGCTCGCCCAGCGGCCCGGTGAGGGCCCCGTGCAGCCCCGTGAGGACGTCGACGGCCTCGGCGGTCAGCGGCTCCCCGGCCCAGCCCCACAGCAGCGTGCGCAGTTTGTTCTCGACGTTGAAGGTGACGCCGTGGTCGATGCCGTAGAGGCGGCCGTCGGGGGTGGGCAGCAGATGGCCGCCCTTGCGGTCGGCGTTGTTGATCACCGCGTCGAGGACGGCGAGCCGGCGCAGCCGCTCGTCGTCGGCGTGCACGAGCAGGGCGGTGCGGCCCTCGCCGACGTCGGCGAGGCCGATCGCCTTCCAGCCCGGCTCCGGTTCCTCGGCCTCGACCAGGGCGAGCAGCTCCGCCTCGGCCTGGACGTCGATCCACAGCTGGACCATGCCTTCGCCGTACGGCCCGTCGCGCAGCACGGTCGGCGGGACGAGCCCCCAGCCGGTGGCCTCGGAGACCTCGTAGGCGGCCACCTCGCGGCCGGCCAGGGTGCCGTCGGGGAAATCCCACAGCGGGCGCTCGCCTGCCACCGGCTTGTAGATGCAGGAGGCTTCCTGGCCGTCGAGGGCGAGCGTGCAGAACAACGCCGCGTTGGACGCCTCGCGGATCCGGCCGCGCACGGTCAGCTCACCTCGCGCGAGCAGCTCCGCGAGGCTGGTGTCGGCCGTCACGCTCCGCGGCGGTATCCGTTCTGGCGCGGACATACGTGTCCTTCCGGATCGAGCGGGAGGCTGCACAGCGGGCACGGCGGCCGCCCGGCGTTGACGACGTCGAGGGCGCGCTTGGCGAAGGCCCTTGCCTGCGCGCCGGTCAGCCGGACCCGCAGCATCGGGGGCCCGTTCTCCTCGTCCTGGAGCAACCGCTCCTCGGCCTCGGCGAGGTCCTCCTCGGTGTCAGCGTCCAGCTCGACCAGGGCCTGCGCCTCGACGATCATGCGCTGTTCCTCGCCGTCCCAGGCCAGCGCCATGGTGCCGACGCGGAACTCCTCCTCGATGGGGGTCTCCAGCGGAGCGGTGTCGGCGATCTCGGTGGGCGCCACGGCCGGGACGGCGGCGCTGCCGCCACTGCGCCGTACGACCTCGTCGAGCAGTTCGTCCATGCGCTCGGCGAGCGCGGCGACCTGGGTCTTCTCCAGAGCCACGCTGGTCACCCGGGAGCCTGCGGCAGCCTGGAGGAAGAACGTACGGCGTCCGGGCAGCCCGACCGTGCCGGCCACGAAGCGGTCCGGCGGGTCGTAGAGGAACACCTGACGGGACACGTCCTGTCTCCATTGGATTCGAGAGTTGCGAGCGGTGCGGGGGTCTCAGCGGGCGGATGCGCGAGGGAGGGTGGATCGCTTCACCCTACTGCGGCCGACGATCACGGTGCGCCCGCACCGCCCCCGACCGGTGCGTCGCCCTCACTGGCTTCCTCGCGCGGGGCGAGGGAAGCGAAATCCCCGGTGTCGCCGAGGCGAACGAGAAACGGCCGAAGGCGGGTGTAGCGGATCGCGGTGACGGAACACGGTTCCACGGAGATCCGCTGGAACAGGTCGAGATGGAGGCCGAGGGCATCGGCGACCAGGGATTTGATGATGTCACCGTGAGAGCACATGAGGTACACGGCGTCGGCGCCGTGATCGCGCTCCACGCGCGCGTTCCACTCGCGTACGGCCTCGGCGGCGCGGGTCTGCATGGCGCGCATGGACTCGCCGCCGGGGAAGGCGGCGGCCGACGGATGTGCCTGGACGATCTCCATCAGCGGCTCGTCCTTCAGCTCGGCGAGCTTGCGTCCGGACCAGTCGCCGTAGTGGCACTCCCCGATCCGTTCGTCGGTGTGCGCGCGCAGGCCGGGGCGGGCCTCCAGCAGCGGCCGTACGGTCTCCTGGCAGCGCTCCAGGGGGCTCGTGACGACCTCGGAGAGGGGCAGCGCGGCGAGCCGTGCGGGCAGCGCGGCGGCCTGGGCGGCGCCGCGCTCGTCCAGGGTGACGCCGGGCGTCCAGCCGGCGAGCACACCCGAGGTGTTGGCGGTGGAACGTCCGTGCCTGACGAGGATGAGCGTGGGCATGCGGCCCAGGGTAGGCGTATCAGCACGTGCGTCGGTGCCCGGGCGAAGGGAGAATGCGCTCCGTGATCGTGGACTGCGCCATCTACCGGCATGGGATCCGTACCGAGGGCCCGGAGGACCTGTCCGACGCGCTCGACGAGGCGCGGGCGGCGGGCGGTTTCGTGTGGATCGGCCTGTACGAGCCGTCCGAGCGGGAGTTCGACCTGGTCACCCAGGAGTTCGCGCTGCATCCGCTGGCGGTCGAGGACGCCCTCAACGCGCATCAGCGGCCCAAGCTGGAGGTGTACGCCGACTCGCTGTTCATGGTGCTGAAACCCGTGGTGTACGACACGGCGAGCGACACCGTCTCGGCCGGCGAGATCATGATCTTCATCGGCGACTGCTTCGTGGTCACCGTCCGCCACGGCGAGATCTCACCGCTGGCCGCCGTACGGCACCGGCTGGAGGAGGAGCCGGAGATGCTCGACAAGGGCCCGACCGCCGTGCTGTACGCGATCTCCGACGCCGTCGTCGACCACTATCTGGAGGTGGCGACGGAGCTGGGGACCGATCTGGAGGAGCTGGAGGCGGAGGTGTTCCTGCCGGAGGGCGGCGGCTCGCGGCACACCGCGTCGCGGATCTACGGCTTCAAGCGGCAGATCCTGGAGTTCCGCCGGGCCACCGGCCCGCTGGCGCTGCCGCTGACCCGGCTGGCGGGCACCGGACCGTTCGGCGGCACGGTTCCCTTCGTGCACGACAAGGCGCGCCCGTTCTTCCGGGACGTCGGCGACCACCTCATGCGGGTGAACGAGTCCGTGGAGGCCCTGGACCGGCTGGTCTCGGACGTGCTGTCGGCGCATCTGGCACAGATGAGCGTGCGGCAGAACGACGACATGCGGAAGATCTCCGCGTGGGCGGCGATGGCCGCGGTCCCCACGATGATCGCGGGCATCTACGGCATGAACTTCGACCATATGCCGGAGCTGCACTGGCTGTGGTCGTACCCGGCGGTGATCCTGCTGATGGCGGCGCTGGAGGTGCTGCTGTACCAGCTGTTCAAGCGGCGCGGCTGGCTGTAGGCCCCGAGGCCTTCGGCGGTTCGGAACGCGGCTCAGGCGAACTCGTGCGCCCGGGTGGCGGGACCGCCGAGGGCGTCGCGGCGCTCGGGCAGCCGGAGGGTGACCATACGGTGCCAGCCGACGAGGCGCTCGTGGGCGTACAGGGCGTGGATGCCCGCCGTGAGCAGCGCGTACTTGGCCCTGGGCCAGCCCAGGATGCGGCCCATGTGGACCATCACCGCGAGGCTGACGTCCCGGTGGACGCGGATCTCGGCGAGGGCGCACTGGCGCAGGGTGCACTGGATCAGTCTGCCGTGCCCGGCGGCGGCGAGGCGCAGCAGTTCCTCGTGCGTGTAGGCGAGGTGGTTGTCCTCGTCGCCCGAGATCATCCGTACGGCCTTGCCGATCTCGGGGTGGTCGGCGAAGTGCCTGAGGAGCAGGTCCATCTGCTCGGCGGCCCGCTGTTCGGTGACCCGGCTGTGGGCGAGGTAGACGACGATGTCCCGCACGGTGAGCGGCTCGTCCCGGCCGAGCCTGCCGTGGGCGAGGCCGATGCCGCGCCGCTCCAGGAGCATCGTGTAGTCGGTCTCTGGCGGTACGGCGACGGGGGTGAGCCCGCGCTTCTTCAACAGGGCGCCGAAGACGCGTCCGTGCTTGTCCTCGTCGGCGCCGTGGCGGGCGATCTTCGGGGCGAGTGCGCGTTCGCTGTGCGGTACCAGAGCGGCGATCCGTCCGTTCTCCCAGCCGCCCTGGGACTCACCACTGGCGGCGATCGAGCAGAAGAGCCGGAACGACTCGTCGTGGTCGAGGATCTCCTGGAACAGACTCTTCGCCGACAGCATGAAACGAGTCAAATGCGGGCAGAGGGGAGCCGCAACACGGGTGTCGGGCGACTCGGCCGAAAGAAGGAACGCCGGGCTCGTAACCGTGCGGCATGCGGCGCGTTGTTCCCGATGACGGCCGTGGCGGGGAAGACCCCCGAGCCCCCACCACGGCCGCTGAAGACTCCTGGGGCCTAGGCCAGTCCGGCGCGCTCCAGGGCCTCGGTGCCGGCGCGCAGGGAGGCGAGGCGCTCCTCCAGCGTGAATCCGGCCGGGGACAGGCTGAGCGTGGTGACACCGGCGGCGGCGTAGGCCTTCATCCGGTCGGCGATACGGTCGACGGAGCCCAGCAGCGTCGTCTTGTCGATGAGGTCCTGCGGAATCGCGGCCGCGGCGCCCTGCTTGTCGCCGGACAGGTACTTCTGCTGGATCTCGGCGGCTTCCTTCTCGTATCCCATGCGCTGGGCGAGCTGGTTGTAGAAGTTCTGCTTGGCGCTGCCCATGCCGCCGACGTAGAGCGCGGTGTAGGGGCGGAAGGTGTCGGCGAGGCGGGCCACGTCCTTGTCGTCGCCGACGGCGATCGGCAGGGTCGGGCACACATCGAAGCCGTCGAGTGTCCTGCCCGCCTTCTCGCGGCCCGCACGCAGATGCCTGAGCGTGGTGTCCTCGAGGTGGTCGGCGGCGGGGAAGATCAGCAGGGCGCCGTCGGCGATCTCGCCGGTCTGCTCCAGGTTCTTCGGGCCGATCGCGGCGATGTAGAGCGGGATGTGCTCGCGCTGCGGGTGCACGGTCAGCTTGATCGGCTTGCCGGGGCCGCCGGGCAGCGGCAGCGTCCAGTGCTCGCCCTCGTACGTCAGCCGCTCCCGGGTCATCGCCCTGCGGACGATCTCCACGTACTCACGCGTGCGTGCCAGCGGCTTGTCGAACTTGACGCCGTACCAGCCCTCGGAGACCTGCGGGCCGGAGACGCCGAGGCCGAGCCGGAAGCGGCCGCCGGAGAGCGAGTCCAGTGTGGCCGCCGTCATCGCCGTCATCGCGGGCTGGCGGGCCGGGATCTGGAAGATGGCGGAGCCGACGTCGATGCGCTCGGTCTGCGCGGCGACCCAGGACAGCACCGTCGCCGCGTCGGAGCCGTACGCCTCGGCGGCCCAGCACACGGAGTATCCCAGCCGGTCGGCCTCCTGCGCGACAGCCAGATTGTCGCCGTCCATTCCGGCACCCCAGTAGCCGAGGTTGATCCCGAGCTGCATGCCCGATTCCCCTTACCCATGAGTAACGTCCCTGTGGGGGCGACCCTAGCGCGGGGTGGGGGCCGGGGGCAGTACCCGCGGAGCCGCACCGCCGTCCGTTTCCCGGCCGACCCGGTTATCCACAGGCACCCACCGCAAGGGTTCTGGCCAGTAATCTCGCCCGCATGGAGCAGAGGCATCTCGGCCGTACCGGCCTGCGCGTGTCCAGGATCGGACTCGGCACCCTCACCTGGGGCCGGGACACCGACGAGCACGACGCCGCGGACATGCTGAAGGCGTTCTGGGAAGCCGGCGGCACGCTCGTCGACACCGCGGACGTGTACGGCGACGGGGAGGCGGAGTATCTGCTCGGGCAGCTGATGGACCAACTCGTGCCGCGTCGCGACCTGGTGATCTCCACCAAGGCGGGCAGCGTCCCCGACCCCGACCGCCGCTTCGACGGCTCGCGCGGCCATCTGCTCGCCGCGCTCGACGCCTCCCTGGCCCGGCTGGGCACGGACCACGTCGACCTGTGGCACATCCATGCCTACGACCCCGAGACCCCGCTGGAGGAGACGCTCCAGGCCCTCGACATAGCGGTGAGCAGCGGCCGCGCCCGCTACGCCGGTGTCTCCAACTTCTGCGGCTGGCAGCTCGCCAAGGCGGCCACCTGGCAGCTCGCCGCGCCCGGCGTCCGGACCCGGCTGGCCAGCACGCAGATGGAGTACTCGCTGCTGCAGCGTGGCGTGGAGCGCGAGGTGCTGCCCGCCGCGCTGGACCTCGGCGTCGGCCTGCTGCCCTCCTCCCCGCTCGGCCGGGGCGTCCTGACCGGGAAGTACCGGCACACCACTCCCGCGGACTCGCGCGGCGCCTCCGAGCATCTGGCCCCGTTCGTGGAGCCCTACCTCGACGACACGGCGACCCGGATCGTGGACGCGGTGACGACGGCCGCCGACGGGCTCGCCGTCACCCCGCTCCAGGTGGCCCTCGCCTGGGTCCGGGACCGGCCCGGCGTGGCCGCGCCGATCGTGGGCGCGCGCAACGCGCAGCAGCTCACGGCGGCGTTGTCAGTGGAGGCCCTTAGTCTTCCTGACGAGATCTGCCGGGCGCTGGACGATGTGTCGGCGCCCGTGCACCGCTATCCCGATCACGACTGGAGCACGCTGTGAGCACGGAGCCGGAGACCACGGAGAACGCCGGGCCGGGGACGCCGGACACGCCTGAGACCCCGGCCGGGACGACCACACCCGAGGCGAGCCGCGCGGACGGCGCCGAGGACGGGGCCGACGTGAGCAGCGCCGAGGCCGGCGCGGGGACGAGCGACAACGCCGGCGCGGAAGGCGCCGGGAGCCCGAGCGGCGCGGAAGAGCCCGGGAGCGCGAGCGGCGGGGACGGCGGCCAGGGTTCGGGCGACGACGGCGGAGCCGGGGACGCGGACGCGAGCCAGGCCGACGGCAGGAGCGGTGCGGGCGACGACAGCGGAGCCGGAGACACGGACGCGAGCCGAGTCGGCGGCAGGACCGATGCTGGTGGTGGCGAGGGCACGGGCGCCGAGGGAGCCGAGAGCGGTGACGACACCGCGGGCCAGTCGTCCGAGGCGGAAGCCGAGTTGGCGGCCCAGCGGGTCGAGCGGGAGCGGATCGAGCGGCGCAAGGCCGAGAAGAAGGGCCCGATCGAGAGCGGCGCCAAGCTCAGCGGCACGGCGGCCGACCTGCTCGCGGCGGTGCGGGCGGTGGAGAGCGGCGAGAAACCGGCGGCCACGGTGTTCGCCGAGCCGTCCCCCGCGCCCCGCCGCCCGGCCCCGGAGCCGGTGCACCGGCCGCAGCCCGCGCCCGCCCCGGCTCTCGTCACACCCGGCGCCCCCGCACCGGGGACGGTGGAGAGCGTGCGCGGAGTGCTGGCCGAGGGCGGCGCGCCCGAGGCCCTGGCTCCCCAGGTGGCCGCGGCGCTCGGCGAGGGCGCCGATGCGACGCTCCGCGAGGACCCCTGGCACTTGCTTCGGATCAGCGGCGTACGGCCCGACCAGGCCGACGGATTCGCCCGGGCGCTGCTCGGCACCGCCTGCGGTCCGGGCGACGAGCGGCGGGGCCGCGCGGTCACCGTCTGGCTGCTGGAGCAGGCGGCCCTGGCCGGGCACACCGCGCTGGAGCTGCCCACGCTCGTCGCGGCGCTGGGCCGGCAGAGCGTGCCGGATCCGGACGCGGCCGTGCAGAGCACGCTCGCGGAGGGCGAGGCCCTGGCCTTCCAGGACGCCTTGGAGGAGCCGGGAGCGACTGCCCCACGGGAGACAGAAGAAGGCGAGGAGGACGAGGAGCGCCCGGTCCGGGTCCTCGTCGGCCTGGAGCGGTACGCGCTGGCCGAGGAGAGCCTCGCCGACGGTCTGGCCCGGCTGGCCAACTCGCTGTCCAAGGAGACCGATCAGGCCTGGCAGACGGCCGCCGGCGCCGTCTCCGGCGGGGCGGCCGAGCTGGTCCGCGCGGTGGCCGGGCACGGTCTGGTGCTGCACACCGGCGGGGAGGCGGCCCGCGCCGAACCGGCCGCGCTGCTCGGTGCCGCGCGCGCCGCGGGCCTGCGGGCGTTCGCCGTCTGCCACACACCCGACGGACGCCACCGCCTCGCCGCGCTGCCGGGAGCGGACCCGGCGGAGCAGTGCGTGGGTACGGTCGCCGGTCTGCTGTCCGGTGCCGAGGGCCCGGGCCGGGACGCGGACGGCGCGCTGGAACTGGACCTGCTGATCGTGCTCGACGCACCGCAGCTCGACGTGGAGAGCGCCGCGATGCTGGTGGAGTCGCTGCCCGACGGGGCCCGGCTGGTGCTCAGCGGCGACCCGGTGGTGCTGTGGTCGGCCGGTCCGGGGCGGGTCTTCGCCGATCTGCTCGCCGCCCGTGTCTGCCCGCAGATCGCCTCCCGTGTCCCCGGCCACGGCCCGCTCGGCGAGTTGGTCTCGGGCATCGGCATCGGCGAGCTGAACCAGGTCGAGGCCCCCGG
This sequence comes from Streptomyces sp. NPDC052101, assembly GCF_040680235.1. NCBI lineage: Bacteria > Bacillati > Actinomycetota > Actinomycetes > Kitasatosporales > Streptomycetaceae > Streptomyces > Streptomyces sp. NPDC052101. The sequence continues at coordinate 144,210 of NZ_JBFAWH010000018.1, read as the reverse complement.
CAAGGAGATCGTCATCGTCCCGGTGCGCGACGCCAGCGAGGCCGTGCACCGGACGGTCCAGCTGGTCGCGGACTCGGTGCCGCGGGCGATCGGGATCCCCGCCGACCAGACCGTGGTGATCACACCGGGGCACGGCGGCGCGGCGGGCACCCGCGCCCTCAACTCCGCGCTGAAGGAACGCCTCAACCCCGGGCCGGGCCGCTTCGGCGGCTTCGACCCCGGCGACCGGATCGCCTACTCCCCCGCACCGGGCCGTACGGCGTTGGGCGTGGTGGTGAAGGCCGACGCGGACGGGCTGCATCTGTCGTGCGGGGGCGCCCCGGTGGTCGTACCGCGCGAGCGGGTGGAGGGCGCCGTACGGCACGGCTGGGCGCTGACCGCGCACCAGGCGGTGGGCGCCCGCTGGCCGGCGGCGGTCGTGGTGCTGCCCGGCGACGCGGCGCAGACCCTCAGCAGGCCCTGGGTGTACACGGCGTTCGGCCGGGCGGAGCGGCATCTGTCCGTGGTGCACGGCGTGGAACAGGCCCTGCCCAAGGCGGTGGCGGAGACACCGGCCAAGCCCCGTACGACCCGCTTGCAGACACTGCTGCGCACGCAGGTCCCGAACACCTAGGTCCCTTTCCGCCCGGTCTTCGCGCCACACCGGCGCTCAGCCACGGCGGCGCTCAGGCACGGCGACGGGATCCGGCGGTGCCGAACCGGCCTCAGGCCACCCGGCACCGCCGGACTCCGCTCACTTCTCGGCGTCCAGCGGCTCCAGATCCCCGTCCTCGACCTCGTCCTCGTCTTCGTCTTCGTCTTCGTCCTCGACGAATTCGAGATCGTCCTCCTCGTCGGAGACGTCGTCGTCGAACACCGCGCTCACATCGAAGCGGCACACCACCCGCTGCGGATCGATGTGGTCGAACGGCGCCTCCAGCCACTCGCCCGCCTCGGGGGCCTCGTCCGCCGCGGTGACCCAGAGCGTGGAGTCGCCCTCCTCCAGGCCGAACTCCTTGTGCCGCGAGGCGATCTCGTCCGGTTCGAACTCGCCGAACAGGATGCCCAGCGCCCCCGGGACCGTACTGGCGGCATCGTCGGCCAGACCGCCCGCGGCCTCGTACTCCGCCGCCTCGACACGCTGGGCCTGCGCCAGCAGCCGCTGCGGTTCCGCCACGGCGTAGTCACGGCGGATCAGCACACTGATCGCGTTCGGTTCCTCGGGACCCGCGTACGGCGGCAGCTCCTCCGTCCCGGGGATCTCGAAGGGCGTGACCTCGTCGTAGCGGTCGTAGAGCAGCTCGTCGTACGCCTCGGCGGCCGCGGCCAGCTGGTTGAACGCCTCAAAGACGGCCGGGTCGTCCTCCCCCGACCTGCGTTCGACGGCCGCCAGATGACGATCGAGGGCGGTCTTGACCGCCTCGGCGGCGGCGCGTACCTCGGCAGCGGTGGGCTGCGCAACATCAGACATAGTGCAGACGCTATCCGTACCGGGCCCCAGCCCGCACAATAGATGCGATGCCGGAATACGAATTTGTCGACGTGTACGTGCCTCGCGGGGTGTCCCGCAAGGAGGCCACGCGTCTGCTGACGGACCATGCCGAGTACGGACACTGGGAGTTGGACCGACTGAGCCTGCTGCGCGACGGCAGCCGCAAGGTGCGGTTGCGCCGGCGGATCATCCGCCAGGTGCGTGCGACGTGGTGAGCGTGGACAGCTGAACGGAGCGGGCCCCGCCGGCATGGCAGGGCCCGCTCCGTTTGCCGTACCTACGCCGTGGCCCGCGCCTTGCGGTAGAGCACCGCGCCCGCGAGCAGCGCGCCCGCGCCGGCCGGCAGCGCGAGTCCTACCGGCAGATCAGTGCCGGTGTGCGCGAGCTGCCCGGTGGTCGGAGCCTCGCCGGAGCGGCCGCCCTGCTGGTTGACCTGCGAGGACCCGTGGGGGCCGTGGGGCGTGTGACCGCCCTTGCCGGGCGGGGTCGTCGGGTTGCCCGGGTGGCCCGGCTGACCGGGATGGCCCGGATGCCCGGGGTGGCCCGGCTGTCCCGGGTGACCGGGGTGGCCCGGGTGCCCAGGGTGACCGGGGTGGCCCGGGTGACCCGGATGGCCCGGCTTTCCGGGCGGGTTTCCGTGGCCGCCGCCCGGCGGCTGGGAGTGGTCGCCGCCGCCTCCGTTGACGCAGTTGTTGCCCGCCGTGCCGTTGCCGACGCCGATGACGTTCACGCTGTTGCCGCAGACGTTCACCGGGGCGTCGATCGGCACCTGCACGGTGTTGCCGGAGCCGACGCCCGGCGAGCCGCTGGTGTGCCCGCCCGCGTGCGAGCCGCCGGAGCCGCCGTGGCCCCCCGACGCGCCGCCGGAGCCGCCCTGGTTGGCGCAGCTGTTGCCCGCCGCCGGGTTGAGCAGCCCGACGACGTTCACGGTGTTGCCGCACACGTTCACCGGCGCGTGCACCGGCACCTGCACCGTGTTGCCGGACAGTACGCCGGGCGAGCCGGCGGCGGCGCCGAACGCGCCCGCGTCGGCGTGGGCATAGCCGCTCGCCGCGGCGATCACACCAGTGGCGGCCGCCACCGTCATCAGGCCCTTGCGGGTGCCCTGTCGCATTCTGATTTTCCCCTGCCTTCGATCCTGCTGTGCCTCGCGATTGCGTTGCGTGGCGACCCTCGCGGATCGTGTCTCCGCGCAAGAGGCCGGTCGGCCCCGGAGCGCATGGCACGCGCTCCGAGGCCGACGGCTCGAAAAAGACGCCCCCCTCAGGAGGTCGTCGTCACTTGTTGACGCAGGTGTTGCCGAAGGCGGGGTTCAGGAGCCCGATCACGCTGACCGTGTTGCCGCAGACGTTCACCGGGACGTGCACGGGCACCTGAATGACATTGCCGGAGACAACGCCCGGCGAGTGCACAGCGGCACCCTGGGCTCCGGAGTCTGCGACGGCGAGGCCCGCGCCCGCGAGAACCAGCCCACCGGTGGCAGCCGCAGCAGCGACGACCTTCTTGATCATTATTCCTCCTTGTTGGCAATGCGACTCCAAGGTGCGGAGTCACATCACCTGTAACGAGGAGGAACTAATGAAGCTACGAACCGATCGTCGCATTCACCCGTTCCAGTCATCCCCGTACGCGCGCCCGAATATCTCGGCCCAGAGCCTCACGACGCGTCGATGAACCGGTCCAGCACGCGCACCCCGAACCGCAGCCCGTCCACCGGCACCCGCTCGTCCACGCCGTGGAACATGCCGGCGAAGTCCAGCTCCGGCGGCAGCTTCAGCGGGGCGAAGCCGAAGCCGCGGATGCCGAGGTCGTCGAAGGACTTGGCGTCGGTGCCGCCGGAGAGCATGTAGGGGATCGCCTTGGCCGTGGGGTCCTCGGCCAGCAGCGCGGACTGCATGGCCGCCACCAGCGCCCCGTCGAAACCGGTCTCGACGGCCTTGTCGGCGTGCACGTCCTCGCGCCGTACGTTCGGGCCGAGCAGCCGGTCGAGGTCGGCGAGGAACTCCTCCTCGTACCCCGGCAGGAACCGTCCGTCGATGTGCGCGGTGGCCTCGCCCGGGATGACGTTGACCTTGTAACCGGCGTTCAGCTGCGTGGGGTTGGCGGTGTTGCTGAGGGTCGCGCCGATGAGCTTGGCGATGCCGCCGAGCTTGGCGAGGGTGGCCTCCATGTCCTCCGGGTCCAGCTCGGTGCCGAGCGCGTCGCCGAGTTCGTCGAGGAAGGCCCGGGTGGTCTTGGTGACCCGCACCGGGAACTTGTGCCGGCCGACCCGGGCCACGGCCTCGGACAGCTCGGTGATGGCGTTGTCCCGGTGGATCATGGAGCCGTGCCCGGCGGTGCCCGCCACGGTCAGCTTCATCCAGTGCATGCCCTTCTCGGCCGTCTGGATCAGATAGAGCCGCCGCTGCTCGTTCACCGTGAACGAGAAGCCGCCCACCTCGCTGATCGCCTCGGTGACGCCCTCGAACAACTCGGGGTGGTGGTCGACCAGGTGGCGCGCGCCGTAGGTGCCGCCCGCCTCCTCGTCGGCGAGGAAGGCGACCACGATGTCCCGCGGGGGGCGCCGGCCGCTGCGCAGCCGGTCGCGCACGACCGCGAGGGTCATGGCGTCCATGTCCTTCATGTCGACGGCCCCGCGCCCCCACACGCACCCGTCGGCGACCTCGCCGGAGAAGGGGTGGTGGGTCCAGTCGTCGGCGTTGGCCGGTACGACGTCCAGGTGGCCGTGGATCAGCAGCGCGGGCCGGGACGGGTCCTCGCCCTCGATGCGGGCCACCGTCGAGGCGCGGCCCGGGTGCGACTCGTAGATCTTCGGTTCCAGCCCGACCTCGGCGAGCTTCTCGGCGGTCCACTCGGCGGCCCGGCGCTCACCGGGGCCGGAGTGGTCGCCGTAGTTGCTGGTGTCGAACCGGATCAGCTCGCGGCAGAGGTCCACGACCTCGTCCTCGCCGGTGACGGTCCTGGCCGTGTCCGTCTCGCTCACGTGCTTCCTCCCGCTGTCACTGCTGGCTGTCGCACCGGGTCGCTCCTCGGCTGCCCCGGTCCTCTCATCCTCTCCCCGCCGCCGCCCGGCGCCCAAGGCCGGTCCCGGCCCGTCACACGCCGTTCACGCGCGACGGGCCCTGGGCGGGGGGTGATCAGCCACCCCCGAAAGCCTGGTAATGTTTCCTTCGTCGCCGCGAGGGAAGCCCCGACGAAAGGGACTCCCCCGCACGACAGACACCTTGTCCGGGTGGCGGAATGGCAGACGCGCTAGCTTGAGGTGCTAGTGCCCTTTATCGGGCGTGGGGGTTCAAGTCCCCCCTCGGACACCAGTGAGGGCCCCTGTTCATCAGGGGCCCTCTGCTTTTGTCGGCTCCCTGGTGGATCGCGGGAGCACCGGAGCGCCGGAGCGCACCAACTACCCTGGGGTGTCTGCTCCTTGACGGTGCGTGTGGGCCATCTCTCGTCCGGCGGGAAGATCGGCAGGTCAGCGGGGACGGGGCCGGGCCGCCCCGGTCACCCGGACGGCCCTCCGAGTGGCTGGAGGAAGGGGCGGAGCCTAGCGTCGTACTAAAATATCCGGCTTGTCAGTCAGCCGGACCCGACGTGAGGACCCGATGGCAGCGATAGACGAGAGCAGCGCTCTCGGCCTGCTCGACGAAGAGATCCGCACGCAGTTCGGCGACCGGGCGCGGTTCTCCGCGGGGCCCGCCGCCCCGCCCCGCACCCTGGTCGACGTCTTCGAGGCGACCGTGCGGTCCCATCCGGACGAGCCTGCCCTGGACGACGGTACGACGTGTCTCACCTACCGTGCGCTGGCCGTCGAGGTGGAGCGGCTGCGGCGGCGGCTCGCCGGTGCGGGGGTCGGGCTCGGGGACCGGGTCGGGGTGCGGGTCCCGTCCGGGACCAATGAGCTGTACGTCGCGATCCTCGCCGTCCTCGCCGCCGGTGCCGCCTATGTCCCCGTCGACGCCGAGGACCCGGACGAGCGGGCCGAGCTGGTCTTCGGGGAGGCGGAGGTGCGGGCCGTCGTCGGGGCCGGGCACACCATCACCGTCACCGTGGGGGGCACCGCCGGGTCCCCCGCCGCGCGGCCCGGCATCGAGCACGACGCGTGGATCATCTTCACCTCCGGGTCCACGGGCAAGCCCAAGGGCGTCGCCGTCACGCACCGCGGTGCCGCCGCGTTCGTGGACGCCGAGGCGGCCCTGTTCCTCACCGAGGAGCCGATCGGGCCCGGCGACCGGGTCATGGCGGGTCTGTCCGTCGCCTTCGACGCGTCCTGCGAGGAGATGTGGCTGGCCTGGCGGTACGGCGCCTGTCTGGTGCCGGTGCCGCGGTCGCAGGTCAGGAGTGGCGCCGATCTCGGTCCCTGGCTGGTCGAGCAGGAGATCACCGTGGTCTCGACCGTGCCGACGCTGGCCGCGCTGTGGGAGCCCGAGGCCCTGGGTGACGTACGGCTGCTGATCTTCGGCGGGGAGGCCTGCCCGCCCGAGCTGGCGCAGCGGCTGGTCACCGAGGGGCGCGAGGTGTGGAACACCTACGGGCCGACCGAGGCGACCGTCGTGGCCTGTGCGGCGCTGCTCACCGGTGCGGAGCCCATCAGGATCGGGCTGCCGCTGAACGGCTGGGAGCTGGCCGTCGTCGATGACGCCGGTGAGCCCGTGCCCATGGGGGGCAGCGGGCAGCTGGTGATCGGCGGGGTCGGGCTCGCGCGGTACCTCGACGCCGAGAAGGACGCGGAGAAGTACGCGCCGCTGGAGTCCCTGGGGTGGGAGCGGGCCTATCGGAGCGGCGACCTGGTCCAGGCCGACCCCGAGGGGCTGGTCTTCCTGGGGCGGGCCGATGAGCAGATCAAGCTCGGCGGGCGGCGGATCGAGCTGGGCGAGGTGGATGCCGCGCTCCAGGCGCTGCCAGGGGTGGCGGGAGCCGCGGCCGCCGTGCGCACCGCCCGCAGCGGAAACCAGCTGCTCGTCGGCTATGTCGTCACCCAGGACGGCTGGGACCACCCGGCCGCCGTCGAGAAGCTGCGGGCCGCGCTGCCCGCCGCGCTGGTGCCGTTGCTCGCGCCCGTCGCGGAGCTGCCCACCCGGACGTCCGGGAAGGTGGACCGGGCCGCCCTGCCCTGGCCGCTGGAGAGCGTTCAGACCCCCAAGGCCGATCTGTACGGCACCGAGGCCTGGCTCGCAGAGCAGTGGGCGGAGGTGCTGGGCACCCCGGTGACGAGCGCCTCCGACGACTTCTTCGCGATCGGCGGCGGCAGTCTGGCCGCCGCCCAGCTCACCACCCGGCTGCGCACCCGCTACCCGAGCGCCGCCGTCCTCGACATCTACCAGCAGCCGGTGCTGCGCAAGCTGGCCCGGCGGCTGGAGGACTCGGCCCAGGACGACGGCACCCGGCGCACTGTCGCCCCGGTGCCGGTCCGCGCCCAGGCCGTCCAGCTGCTGCTGCTTCTTCCGCTGGTCACGCTGCTCGGGCTGCGCTGGACGCTGGTGCTGGCCGCCGTGGGGAACCTGCTGCCCGGCTACGCCTGGCTGCCGACGGCCTCTTGGTGGCTGCTCGCGGCCGGCGCGCTGCTGTTCTTCACTCCGCCCGGCCGGATCGCCGTGGCGGCGGGCGGAGCGCGGCTGCTGCTGCGGGGCCTTACGCCCGGCCGGTATCCGCGGGGCGGGAGTGTGCATCTGCGGCTGTGGACCGCCGAGCGGCTGGCCGAGTTCACCGGGGCCACCGGGCTGACCGGGTCCTGGCTGGAGCGGTATGCGCGGGCGCTGGGCGCCAAGGTCGGGTCCGAGGTGGACCTGCACTCGCTGCCGCCGGTCACCGGCATGCTCCGGCTCGGCCGGGGCGCGGCCGTGGAGTCGGAGGTCGACCTGTCCGGTTACTGGCTGGACGGCGACCGGCTGGAGATCGGCCCGGTCAGGGTCGGTGCGCACGCCGTCGTCGGTACGCGCAGCATGCTCTTCCCGGGCGCCCGTGTCGGCAAGCGGGCCGAGGTGGCCCCCGGTTCGGCGGTCACCGGGCAGATCCCGACCGGTCAGCGGTGGGCGGGCGCGCCCGCGGTCAAGCTGGGCAAGGCCAAGCGCAACTGGCCGAAGGAACGCCCGCAGCGGGGCACGTACTGGCGGGTGATGTACGGCATCACCGGGCTCGCGCTGAGCGCCCTGCCGCTGCTCGCGGGCGGGGCCGCGCTGCTGGTCGCCCGGCTGTTCGTGGCGCCCGGCGGCTCCCTCGCCGAGGCCCTGCGGGGGGCCGCGCTCGGGCTGGTCCCGGCCACGCTGGCCTACGGGCTGGCGTACGCGCTGCTGATCCTGGTCGCCGTGCGCGTGCTCAGTCTGGGGCTGCGCGAGGGCACGCATCCGACGCACGGCCGGATCGGCTGGCAGGCATGGACCGTGACCCAGCTGATGGACCGGGCCCGGGAGACGCTGTTCCCGTTGTACGCGGGGCTGGTGACGCCGGTGTGGCTGAGGTTGCTGGGGATGCGGATCGGGCGGGGCGCCGAGGTGTCGACCGTGCTCGCGCTGCCGAGCCTGACCACCGTCGGCGACGGGGCGTTCCTGGCCGACGACACGCTGACGGCGCCGTACGAGCTGGGCGGTGGCTGGGTGCGGATCGGGCGCGCGCGGATCGGGCGGCGGGCCTTCCTCGGGAACTCCGGGATGACCGCGCCGGGCCGGCGGGTGCCGGACGGCGGCCTGGTCGGTGTGCTGTCGGCGACGCCGAAGAAGGCGAAGAAGGGCACCTCGTATCTGGGGCTGCCGCCGGTGAAGCTGCCGCGCAGTGCCGCCGACAGCGATCAGAGCCGTACGTACGACCCGCCGGCCCGGCTGCTGTGGGCGCGCGGGCTGGTGGAGCTGTGCCGGATCGTGCCGGTGCTGTGCTCGGCGGCGCTGGCCGCGGCGACGGTGGCGGCGCTGTGTGCGCTGGGCCCGTGGGCCTGGGCGCTGTCGGGTGCGGTGCTGCTCGGGGCGGGTGTGGCCGCGGCGCTCGTGTCGGTCGTCGCGAAGTGGCTGCTCGTGGGGCGGCACCGGGCCGGGGAGCATCCGCTGTGGAGCTCCTTCGTGTGGCGCAACGAGTTGGCGGACACCTTTGTCGAGGTGCTGGCGGTGCCTTGGCTGGCCGGGGCCGTGCCGGGGACGCCGGTGATGACGGCGTGGCTGCGGGGGCTCGGCGCGCGCATCGGCAGGGGCGTGTGGGTGGAGAGCTACTGGCTGCCGGAGACGGACCTGGTGACCCTGGAGGACGCCGTCACCGTCAATCGCGGCTGCGTCCTGCAGACACACCTCTTCCACGACCGGATCTTGCGGACGGATACTGTGGTTCTCCGTGAGGGCGCCACGCTGGGCCCTGGCGGGATCGTGCTGCCCGGCAGCACGGTCGGGGCCCGTACGACCCTGGGTCCCGCGTCGCTCGTCATGGCCGCGGAGTCCGTCCCGGACGACACCCGCTGGCTCGGCAACCCGATCGAGGCATGGCGTTCCTGAGCGCGGGCCGCTCGGGTCGGGAGCGGGTGAGGGATGCACCGGCACTCAGTGGTGGCACAGCGCAGGGAGCAGACACAGCAGTGGCAGTTCAGCAGTCGGTCGGTCCGGACTCGTACTTCCCGGACAACGGTGACGCCCGCTACCGGGTGCATCGCTATGAGCTAACGCTGGACTACCGCCCGGGTCCGAACCGGCTGGCGGGCACCGCGCGGATCAACGCCATCGCGGGCCGCGCGCCGCTGCCCGAGTTCCAGCTCAACCTGGCCGATTTCAGGATCGGCCGGATCCGGGTGGACGGCCGCCAGCCGCACTACACGCACCGGGGCGGCAGGCTGCGGGTGAAGCCGGCCAAGCCGATCCGGGCCGGGGCCGCCTTCACCGTCGAGGTGCACTGGTCCGGGAACCCGAGGCCGGTGGCCAGCCCCTGGGGCGGGCTCGGGTGGGAGGAGCTGGCGGACGGGGCGCTGGTGGCGAGCCAGCCCGTCGGGGCGCCGTCCTGGTACCCGTGCAACGACCGGCCCGCCGACAAGGCGTCGTACCTGATCTCGGTCACCACGCCGTCGGCGTACGCGGTGGTCTCGGGCGGGCGCCTGCTGACCCGTACGACGAAGGCGTCGACGACGACCTGGGTGTACGAGCAGTCCGCGCCGACGTCCAGCTATCTCGTCGGTCTCGCGATCGGGAAGTTCCAGACGGTGCTGCTGGGCGATCCGGGGCCGGGCGGGGTGCCGCAGCACGGGCACATCCCGGCCCATCTGCTGCCCGGGTTCTCCCGGGACTTCGCGCGCCAGCCCGCGATGATGGAGCTGTTCCAGGAGCTGTTCGGGCCGTACCCGTTCGACGAGTACGCGGTCGCGGTGACCGAGGAGGAACTCGACGTGCCGGTCGAGGCACAGGGGTTGTCGCTGTTCGGCTCCAACCATGTGGACGGCGCCCGGGGTTCGGAGCGGCTGGTGGCGCACGAGCTGGCGCACCAGTGGTTCGGCAACTGCGTGTCCATCGCCGACTGGCGGCACATATGGCTGAACGAGGGCTTCGCCAAGTACGCGGAATGGCTGTGGTCCGAGCGCTCGGGCGGCCGTGGCGCCCAGCAACTGGCGGCCGCCGCACACCGGTTGCTGGCCGGGCTGCCGCAGGATCTGCGGCTGGCGGATCCGGGGCGCAGGTCGATGTTCGACGACCGGCTCTACGAGCGCGGCGGACTGACCCTGCACGCGGTGCGCTGCGCGCTGGGCGACGACGCGTTCTTCCGCATGGTGCGCGGCTGGGTGCGGCTGCACCGAGGCGGGTCGGTGACGACGACCACGTTCACCGAGCATGTGGCCCGGTTCGCGGACGAACCGCTGGACGGCCTGTTCGAGGCGTGGGTGTACGGGGCGAAGCTGCCGCCGCTGCCGATGCGGCTGGAAGTTCCCTAGACTTGAGGTGTGGCCCGGCCCAATGACGAGGTCGAGGCGCTCCTGCAGGAGTACGCGGACCTCGTCGCCATCACGGGAGGCGACGCTTTCAAGGCGCGCGCCTACGAGAAGGCGGCGCGTGCCATCGGCGGGTATCCGGCCGACATCGCCAAGCTGGACGAGGACGGCCTCAAGGAGATCCCGAACGTGGGCCGGTCGATCGCCGACAAGGTGATCGAGTATCTGCGCACGGGCAAGATGGCGGCGGTCGAGGAGCGCCGAGCGAAGATCCCCGCCGGGGTCCGGGAGCTGATCACCATCCCGGGTCTGGGCCCGAAGAAGGCGCTGCGGCTCTACGAGGATCTGCACATCGCGTCGGTGAGCGAGCTGGCCGCGGCGATCGAGGCGGACGCGCTGGCCGACCTGAAGGGTTTCGGCGAGAAGACGCAGGACAACATCCGGCACGGCATCGAGCTGCTGCAGCGGGCGGGCACCCGGGTGCCGCTGTCGCTGGCCCTGGACACCGCCGAGGGGATCGTCGCCGAGCTGTCCGGGGTGACCGGGTGCAGACGCTGCGCGTACGCCGGCTCGCTGCGCCGGATGCGGGAGACCGTGGGGGATCTGGACGTGCTGGTCGCGGCGAAGCGGTCGGATGCGTTCATGGCGGCGCTGTGCGAGTTGCCGGCCACCGCGGAGGTGATCGCGCGGGGCACGAAGAAGACGTCGGTGCGCACCGCCAAGGGGCTCCAGGTCGATCTGCGGGTGCTGCCGCCGGAGTCGTGGGGCGCCGGAATGCAGTACTTCACCGGCTCCAAGGCGCACAACATCCGTACCCGCACCATCGCCGTGCACCAGGGGCTGAAGCTCTCCGAGTACGGCCTGTTCGACGCCGAGAGCGGGGATTCGCTGGCCTCCCGCACCGAGGAGGAGGTGTACGCCCGGCTGGGGCTGCCGTGGATCGCGCCGACGCTGCGGGAGGACCGCGGTGAGATCGAGGCGGCCCTGCACGGCGAGCTGCCCGAGGTGGTGACCGAGCGGGACATCCGCGGTGACCTGCACACCCACACCGATCTCACGGACGGCCTGGCCCCGCTGGAGGAGATGGTGGCGGCAGCCGCCGAGCGCGGTTACTCGTACTACGCGGTGACGGACCACGCGCCCAACCTGTACATGCAGCGCATGACCGACGAGAAGGTCCTCGCCCAGCGGGAGCGGCTGCGGGAGCTGGACGGTACGCGGCACCGGATGCGGCTGCTGCACGGCACGGAACTCAACATCGATCCGGACGGCGAGGTGGACTGGCCGGCGGAGTTCCTGGCCGGCTTCGATCTGTGCGTGGCCTCCCTGCACTCGCACTTCGACCTGGGCAGGAAGGCGATGACCCGGCGGCTGGTGCGGGCCTGCGAGAACCCGTACGTCAATATCCTCGGGCACCCGACGACCCGGCTGATCGGCAAGCGGCCGGGCGTCGACGCGGACTGGGACGAGGTGTTCGCGGCGTGCGCGCGCACCGGCACCGCGCTGGAGGTCAACGCCCAGCCGGACCGACTGGACCTGCGCGACGAGGACATCCTGCGGGCCAGGGAGCACGGGGTGAGGTTCGCCGTGAACACCGACGCCCACGCCGTGCCGCACCTCGCGCACCTGCGCTACGGCGTCGGCACGGCGCAGCGCGGCTGGCTCACCCGGGACGACGTGATCAACACCTGGCCGCTGACGCGGCTGCGGCGGTTCCTGCGCAAAGGGAGATAGGGGCGCAAGGGGAGACAAGGGCGCAAGGGCCGGTGCGGGACCTCACTCCCGGGCCTCACTCGCGGGCCTCACTCGCGGGCTTCACTCCCGGTCCATCCACAGCGGTGAGGGGTCATCCGTCTCGTTCGATCCCACCGCCCTCATGTCGCCGTCGGCGGCGCGCAGCAGGATCCGGCCCATGGCGATGAGCGCGCGTCCGGCCGCGAGTTCGTCGCCGATCTCCGGCACGTCGGGGTCGTACGGGCTGCGGCGGGCCTCGGCGCAGCTCTCCAGGACGTTGTCTCCGGTGTCCAGGACGATCCGGGCGGTGGTGTCCGGGTCGTGCTCGGAGAGGTACAGGTCCAGCCGCCACTCCTTGACGGCCGGAGGACGGCTGGTCACGGGTCGGGTCATGGTCCGTCACTCCTCACTGTGCTGCGCTGCCCTTCCACTGTGCATCCCACCCGGCGCGAACGCCTCCCCTGGTGCGGGCAGAATGTGGGCCATGACCTCGCGCACCTGCCCCTGCGGACTCCCCCAGCCGTACGACGCCTGTTGCGGCCGCTTCCCCACCGGGCCCGCGGCCGCGCCCAGCGCCGAGCTGCTGATGCGCTCGCGGTACAGCGCGTTCGTGACGGGGAACGCCGGGTACCTGCTGCGCACCTGGCATCCGCGGACCCGGCCCGAGCGGCTGGACCTCGACCCGCGGATGACGTGGACGGGCCTGGAGATCCTGGACACGACCGACGGGTCCGCCTTCCACACCACGGGCACGGTGACCTTCCGCGCCTCCTACCGGGGCGGTTCGCTGCACGAGCGCAGCCGCTTCGAGCGGGTGGACGGGGCGTGGGTGTACGTGGACGGCGACTTCCTGGACTGAGCCGCCGCGTACGTGAACTAGGGCGCCAGGATGTCCAGTTCCTGGAGGGCGCCCATGGTGATCTCTCTGGTCAGCTGCTCGGCGCGGGTCGCGTCGCCCGCGCGGACCGCCTCCGCGACCTGCACATGCAGGGTGACCGCCGCCGGGTCGGGGTCCTCGAACATGACCTCGTGATGGGTGCGGCCGGCCAGGACCTCCGCGACGACGTCGCCGAGCCGGGCGAACATCTCGTTGCCGGAGGCGTTGAGGATGACCCGGTGGAAGGCGATGTCGTGGATCAGGTAGCCCTCCAGCTTGTGACCGCGTGAGTTGGCCACCATGCCGAGGGCGCACTCGGTGAGTTCGGCGCACTGCTCGGCCGTGGCGTGCCTGGCGGCGAGGCCGGCCGCGACCGGTTCGACCGCCGAGCGCAGCACGGTCAGCGAGCGCAGCTGATGCGGGCGGTCGGCACCCGCGAGGCGCCAGCGGATGACCTGAGGGTCGTAGACGTTCCACTCGGCCTTGGGGCGGACGGTGACGCCGACCCGGCGGCGGGACTCGACCAGGTGCATGGACTCCAGCACGCGGACCGCCTCGCGCATCACGGAGCGTGAGACCTCGAAGTGCTGGGCGAGTTCGTCGGTGCGCAGGACGCTGCCCGGCGGGTACTCGCCCGCAGTGATCGCGGGGCCGAGGGTGTCCAGTACATGGCCGTGCAGCCCCCGGCCCGGTGTGGTCATGCACTCAGAGTACGGCGTGGATCACACCCCCAAAAAGTCAGACTTATATGTCACAGACTCTTGAATTCGTCGTACCTAATGGGCTTCAGTGTGGCGACGCCGATGTGGCGTCGGATGTCGAGGAAGACAGCGAGGCAGTCATGCGAACCCCCCAGGTCGTCGTCGTGATGGGCGTCGCGGGGACGGGCAAGACCACGATCGGTCCCCTGCTCGCCGCGCGGCTCGGCGTCCCGTACGCCGAGGGCGACGACTTTCACCCCCGGGCCAACATCGACAAGATGTCGGCCGGGATCCCGCTCGACGACGCCGACCGGTGGCCCTGGCTGGACGCCATCGGCCACTGGGCGCACGGGCGGGCCGGACTGGGCGGGGTGGTCAGCAGTTCGGCGCTGAAGCGGTCGTACCGCGACCGGCTCAGGGCCGCCGCTCCCAAGATCGTGTTCGTGCACCTCACGGGCGACCGGAAGCTGATCGAGGACCGGATGACGCGGCGCCGGGGGCACTTCATGCCGACCGCGCTGCTGGACTCCCAGTTCGCCGCGCTGCAGCCCCTGGAGCCGGACGAGCCGGGAGTCGCCGTGGACGTCAGCGGCAGCCCGCAGGAGATCACGGAGCGTGCCGTGCGGGCACTGGACGCGCTTCCCGTCGCATCCGAGTAACACCCCACCCCCGTCCCCCGTAACCGCAAGGGAACCCCCGTGACCAGACTCAGCGTCGAGATGCTGGCAGCGGACGCGCCTCCGCCGATCACCTCCGCCGTCCACGCCCAGCTGGGCATCGGCGTCCTGGTGGGCATCGCCGTGATCGTCCTGCTCATCACCAAGTTCAAGCTCCATGCCTTCCTCGCGCTGACCGTCGGGTCACTGGCGCTCGGAGCGGTCGCCGGGGCGCCGCTCGACAAGGCGATCACCAGCTTCACCACCGGGCTCGGCGCCACGGTGGCCGGCGTCGGCGTCCTGATCGCGCTCGGGGCGATCCTGGGCAAGCTGCTCGCCGACTCCGGCGGCGCGGACCAGATCGTCGACACGATCCTCGCCAAGGCGGGAGGGCGCGCCATGCCGTGGGCGATGGTGCTCATCGCATCGGTGATCGGCCTGCCGCTGTTCTTCGAGGTCGGCATCGTGCTGCTGATCCCGGTCGTGCTGATGGTCGCCAAGCGCGGCAACTACTCCCTGATGCGCATCGGCGTCCCGGCCCTCGCCGGTCTGTCCGTGATGCACGGCCTGATCCCGCCGCACCCCGGCCCGTTGGTCGCGATCGACGCGGTCAAGGCCAACCTGGGCGTGACCCTGGCGCTCGGCATCCTGGTCGCGATACCGACCGTGATCATCGCCGGTCCGCTGTTCTCGAAGGTCGCGGCCCGCTGGGTGGACGTCCCGGCGCCCGAGCGGATGCTGCCGCAGCGCGCCTCGGACGAGCTGGAGCGCCGTCCGGGCTTCGGCGCGACGCTCGCCACCGTGCTGCTGCCGGTGGTGCTGATGCTGGCCAAGGCGCTGGTGGACATCGTCATCGACGACCCGGCCCACACCACCCAGCGGGTCTTCGACGTCATCGGCTCCCCGCTGATCGCCCTGCTCGCCGCCGTGCTCGTCGGCTTCTTCACGCTGGGCCGGCCCGCCGGGTTCAGCAAGGAGCGGCTGCGGGAGACCGTCGAGAAGGGCCTGATGCCCATCGCCGGCATCCTGCTGATCGTCGGCGCGGGCGGCGGCTTCAAGCAGACGCTGATCGACTGCGGTGTGGGCCAGATGATCCTGGACGTCTCCAAGGACTGGTCGATCCCGGCGCTGCTGCTGGCCTGGCTGATCGCGGTCGCAATCCGGCTGGCCACGGGGTCGGCGACGGTGGCGACGGTCTCGGCGGCGGGCCTGGTGGCGCCGCTCGCGGCCGGCATGTCGACCACGCACACCGCCCTCCTGGTCCTCGCCATCGGCGCCGGCTCGCTCTTCTTCAGCCATGTCAACGACGCCGGCTTCTGGCTGGTGAAGGAGTACTTCGGGCTGAGCGTCGGGCAGACCGTCAAGACCTGGTCGGTCATGGAGACGATCATCTCGGTGGTCGCCGGCGGCCTGGTCCTGCTCCTCTCGCTGATCATCTAGGGGTACGGCGACGGCGGCATGACGAGCGTCCTGCGGAAAGGGGCTGCGGGAATGCTGGACTATGTGAACTAAGGGCGCCACAGCGGGTGTTCCCGCCGTGCCCAGTCCCTGCTCACCGTCCCCGTGCGCAGCCCCCTGCGCGCCTCCGGGTCGCCGAGGGCCATCCCGATGTGACCGGCCAGGACGACACCGATGGTCAGCGCGAGCCAGTCGTGGACGAAGGTCGCCGAGGTGCGCCACATCAGGGGGGTGAGGTGGGTGAACCACATCATCAGGCCGGTGCCGAGCATGACCAGCGTGGCGCCGGCGATCCAGGCGGCGTAGACCTTCTGGCCGGCGTTGAACTTGCCTGCCGGGCGCGAGGAACGGCGCTTGTCGCGGACCAGCGCGGCGAGCAGCCAGATCCGGTCGTGCGGGCCGAAGCGGTTGAGGAAGCGCAGGTCGGCGCGGAAGGCGCGGGAGGCGAGGCCCAGCAGCACCGGCACCGGAAGGGCGAGCCCGGCGCACTCGTGGACGCGGACGACCAGCTCCCGGCGGCCGACCATGATCGCGAGCTGGGGGATGTAGAGGACGGCCGCGGTGAGCACGCAGACGCCCATCAGCGCGGCCGTGGTGCGGTGCACCCAGCGTTCGGCCCGGCTGAAGCGGTGGATCCGGGCGCCGGGCGGGGCCGGGGTGTCAGCTCGTAGGCTCATCGGTCCGTCCGTTCGAGCGGCCGACCCAGGCGTCGACGTCGTAGCCGAGGTGCTCCCAGTAACCGGGCTCGACCCGGTCGGTGACCGTGATCCCGGAGAGCCACTTGGCCGACTTGTAGAAGTACATGGGGGCGACATAGAGGCGGACCGGGCCGCCGTGGTCGTGGCCGATGTTCTTGTCCTGCATGCGCAGGGCCACCAGGATGTCCGGGCGGCGGGCCTGGTCGAGGGTGAGGCTCTCGGTGTAGGTGCCGTCGAAGCAGGTGAAGCGGATCGCCTTCGCGGTGCCGCGCACTCCGGCCGCGTCCAGCAGGTGGGACAGGCGTACCCCCTCGAAGGGGGTGCCAGGGACCCGCCAGCCGGTCACGCACTGGACGTCCTTGACCAGCCGGGTCTGCGGCAGGGCGCGCAGGTCGGCGAGGGTGTAGGTGCGCGGGCGGTCGACCAGGCCGTCGATGCTCAGCTGGTAGTCCGCGGCGTTCTTGTGCGGCACCGAGGCGGCGACGGAGTAGTAGCGGAAGCCTCCGCCGTTGGGCAGCAGGCCGGTCAGGCCCGTGGGGTCCTTGCCGGCGACGGCGCCGAGGACGCCCTCCAGGCCGCGTTGCAGCGTGGGCGCGGCGACGAGGCCGAGCGCGCCCAGGCCGAGGGTTCCGAGGAAGATGCGGCGGCCGACGGGCCTGCCGTCCTGTCCCTCGGATTGTTCAGAGTTCACGTATTCATTCGAGCACTCGGGGCCCCGCGGGGCCAGGGGATCGATTCTCCGGTCAGACTTCCGTAATCACTTCTTACGCGGGTCTCAGAAACCCGTACGGACGCAAGGGCCGGGCCGTTCAATGCCCCGCCGCGCGGGCGCGGGCCGTCTGGAAGGCCGCCCGGGGATCGCGGTGCGCATAGGACCAGGGCTCCGGGGTGGCGTGCCGGCCGATGCGCCGGAAGAGGGCGGCGGCTTCGGCCGGGCGGCCGGCGCAGGACAGGGCGAAGGCGAGGTGGTTGAGGTCGATGTGGCGGCGGGGGTGTTCGTCGTGCTCCCACTCCAGCCACCAGTCGAAGGCGGCGCACAGGATGCGCCGGGCCCTCGGGCCGGACCAGTGCCCGCAGGCGGCCGGGTCGGCGGGGGCGAGGCCGGTGACGGCGAGGACCCGGTGGCGCTCGGCGTACGCGACGACCGGCAGCAGGGCGAGCGGGGAGTCGGCCGGGGCCTCGGCGGCGGCCAGCTCGGCGAGGTCGTACACCTCGTGGTCCTCGGCCGCCCGGCCGCCACAGGGCCGTTCGGCGAGGCGGGCGAGGAGCAGATGGTGGGCGTGGTGGTGCTCGGGGTGGCGGCGGCGCAGTTCGGCGAAGGCACCGAGCACCTCGCGCTCCGGGCCGAGGGTGCGGGCGAGCCGGAGCAGACCGAGCCAGGGGGTGGGGTCGGCCGGGGCGAGCGCGGCGGCAGCGGCGCAGGCCTCGCGGGCCGGGCCGGGGTCCTCCTTGCCGCGCAGGGCGCGCTGCACCTGGGCGAGGGCGTACAGCGCGGCGGCGTCGGCGGAGCCCGGTTCGGCGTTCAGCCAGTCGCTCGCCCAGGCCGCGGCGTACGGTTCCCGGGCGAGCACGGTGAGGCGGTGGCCGCGGCGGTCCCAGTCGTCACCGGTGTGCCGCAGCAGGGAGCGGGCGGCCTGCCGTCGGCCCTGGGTCAACGCGGCGCGTGCGGTGCGCAGTTCGGCGTCGTCGAAGGTGTAGTCGAAGGTGTCGTCGAAGGCGTCACCGGAGGCGTCACCGGAGGCACCATCGGGGTTGTCGCCGAAGCGGCCGTCCAAGGGACCGGTCGAGGGGCCGGCCGAGGGACCGGCTGAGCGGCCGTCCAGGCGGGCGCCGAGCAGGGGTGGGATTGGGGGCACCGCGGGACTTCCTGTTTCTCGGGCTGCCATCGACCGATCACGCACAGCAAACCCTCAGCCAAGGATCGCGTCAAGCGGAACGAGACTGATATCGGCTTCAACTACCCTGTCCTCCAAGGAACTTGGGGAACTCCACGCAGGTGACCCGGTGCGCGGGCGGAGGTGCCCGGTGAGCTGCTGTGGCGTACGCCATGGCGCCGGGCGGCCGGGCCACGGAGCATGGCCGGTCAACCGCCCTGTTCCGCGTACTTCCGGGTCGATGCCGTCCCGGGAGCGCTACAGTCGGCCACTACGCGCCCGTGGTCCGGCCGGATGATCGAGGTACGCAGCGTGTCCGTTCTGGTTCTCCTTCTCGCCGTGAGTGCGGCCTGCTGTCTGGGCTTCGGGTTCGTGCTCCAGCAGAACGCCGCGCAGCAGGCACCGCTCAGCGACTTCCTGTCCTTCCGGCTGCTGCTGGACCTGGTGCGGGTGCCGCGCTGGCTGGGCGGGCTCGGGCTGATGGTGGCGGGCATGGTGCTCGGCGCGATCGCCCTCGGCAAGGGCGAGATCTCCCTGGTCGAACCGCTGCTCGCGACCAATCTGCTGTTCGCGCTCGCCCTCTCCCGGTACCAGACCAAGCAGCCCCTGGGCCGTCAGGGCTGGGCGGGGCTGCTGCTGCTCGCGGGCGGGGTGAGCGCGTTCATCACGGCGGGTGAGCCACGCGCCGGGCACGCCGTCTCCGACCCGCTGCGGCACTGGCTGATCATCGGCGCGATGGTGGGCGCGGCCCTGGTGCTCACGACGTACGGCAAGCGCTCCCGGCTGAGCTGGGGCCCGGTGCTGCTGGCCACCGCCGCCGGACTGCTGTACGGCGTGCAGGACGCGCTGACCCGGGTGAGCGGCATCCGGTTCTCCGAGGGCGGCTTCCCCGAGCTGTTCACCGGCTGGCAGCCGTACGGCGTGCTGGTGTGCGGGGTCACCGGGCTGGTCCTGGTGCAGAGCGCGTTCGAGACGGCTCCGCTGCGTATGTCGCTGCCCGCGCTCACCGCCGCCGAGCCGCTCGCCGGGATCCTGTGCGGCGTCGGCTTCCTCGGCGACCGGCTGCGCACCGACACCGGGGCGCTGGCCTGGGAGGCGGCCGGACTCGCGGCCGTGGTCGCGGGCATCGTGCTGCTCGGGCTGCACCCCGCGATGCCGTGCGGCACGGCCGAGACGGAGTCCTCCGCCCGGGACCTCCAGCGCCGCTGAGCCCAGCCCCCTGTCCGGAGGGACCCCTGCTTGGATGGGGGCATGAACCCTGCTGAGGAGATCCTCGACATCGTCGACGAGAACGACCGGGTCGTCGACCGGGTCCCGCGCGGCGAGGCGTACGCCCGGGGCCTGCGCCACCGCTGTGTGTTCATCGAGGTCCGGGACGCGGCCGGCCGGCTCTTCGTGCACCGGCGCACCGCCACCAAGCTGGTCTTCCCCTCGCTGTACGACACGTTCGTCGGCGGAGTCGTCGGGGCGGGCGAGTCCTACGACGAGGCCGCGCTGCGGGAGGCCGAGGAGGAGCTGGGCGTGAGCGGGCTGCCCCGGCCCGCGTTCCTCTTCAAGTTCCTGTACGACGACGGCGCCGGCAACAGCTGGTGGTCGGCGGTCTACGAGGTGCGCTGCGAGCTGCCCGTGCGACCTCAGGCCGAGGAGGTCCAGTGGTACGGCTTCCTGCCCGAGGAGGAGGTCGAGCGGCGGCTCGGCGGCTGGGAGTGGGTGCCGGACGGGCTCGCGGCGTACGAGCGGCTGAAGGCGTTCCGGGGCGGCCGGCGGGCCGCCGGTTAGGGTCGTCGGTGTGAGCGAATTCGTGCAGAACATCCGGCTGTGGTTCGCGCCGGAGCGGGTACGGGACGAGGGCGCCACGCCCGACTACCGGTTCTCGCTGGCCAACGAGCGCACCTTCCTGGCCTGGCTGCGCACGGCGCTCGCGCTGATCGGCGGCGGATTCGCGGTGGACCAGTTCCTGCCTCATCTGCCCTGGGCGTGGCGGGTCGGTCTCGCGCTGGCGCTGCTCGGCGCCGGTGTGCTGTGCTCGCTGCGCGCGGTGAACCACTTCGTGCGCTGCGAGCGGGCGATCCGGCGCGGCGAGGATCTGCCCGCGTCCCGGTTCCCCGCGGTGCTGAGCCTGGTCGTCGCGGTGGTGGCCGTGGCGATGGTCGTGGTGGTGCTGGCCGGATGGGCGGGGTGAGCGCGGCCGGGCGCGATCCGGGGCTGCAGCCGGAGCGCACACGGCTGGCCTGGCGCCGTACGACCCTCTCGGCCGCCGTCGTCGCCGTACTCGCCGTCAGGACCGCCCTGCGCGGTGGCGCCTCGGCCACCTCGGTGACCGTCAGTGCCCTGTGCTGTGTGCTCTTCCTGGGGTTCCTGTGGGTGGCCCACCGCCGGATCCGCGCCCTGGCCTCCGCCGTCCGGCCGCCCGCGCTCGCTCCCCGGCACGCGACGGCGGCGGTGCTGTGCGCGGTGGCACTGGCGGCGTGCGCGGCCGTCCTCGCCTTCTAGTCCCCGTTACGTCCCTGTCCCCTCTACGTCCCTGTCCCCCGGTCCACCGTGACCACGATCTTCCCGCGGGTGCGGCCCTCCTGGTTCAGGCGGTGCGCGTCCGCCGCCCGCTCCAGCGGGAACGTCTCCTGGACGTGTACCGAGACCACGCCCTGCTCGGCCAGCCCGGCAAGTGTGCTCAGGTCCTCGGCGTCGGGGCGGACGAAGCAGTAGCGGCCGCCACGGCCCAGCACCGCCGGGTCGGCGATCGAGGCCAGCCTGCCCTCCGGGGTGAGCAGGTCGGCTGAGGCCCGCAGCACGTCGCCGCCCACGGTGTCGAAGACCGCGTCCACGCCGTCCGGGGCGAGCGAGCGCACACGTTCGGCCAGGCCCTCGCCGTAGGTCACCGGCTCGCCGCCGAGGCCGCGCACGAAGTCGTGGTTGCGCTCGCTCGCCGTACCGATCACCCGGGCGCCGCGGTGGACGGCGATCTGGACACCGAGGGAGCCGACCCCGCCGGCCGCCGCGTGCACCAGCACGGTCTCGCCCTGCCGGACGTCCAGCGCCTTGACGAGGACCTGGTAGGCGGTGAGCCCGGCGAGCGGGAGTCCGGCGGCCTCCTCGAAGGAGAGGTTGCGCGGCTTGCGGGCGAGGGTGCGCACGGGCGCGGCGACGTACTCGGCGAAGGTGCCGCGGGAGAGGAAGTCCTCACGGCAGTAGCCGATGACCTCGTCGCCGGCGGCGAACTCCGTGACCGAGACGCCGGGCCGGACGACCACCCCGCTGACGTCCCAGCCGGGGATCACCGGGAAGACGGCGTCGAGGAACGCGTCCAGATGGCCCTCGCGGCACTTCCAGTCGACCGGGTTGACGGCCGCCGCCCGGACCTCGACCAGCACCTGGTCGGGGCCGACCTTCGGGTCGCGCAGCTCGCCGTACTCCAGCACCTCGGGTCCGCCGTAGTGGCGGTAGCTGATGCCCTTCATGCCCTCGACCCTCCGGGGTACTCGGACGCCACGCAAGCGGTATGCACCGATATGCCCCGCTTCGCGCGTAGCGTGTCCGCCGTCATACCCCCGTACCCCCGAAGGTGAGCACCATGACCATCCTTCACCAGGAACACACCGCACACGGCACGCACCGCCACGGTCCGGGCTGCGGGCACGACGCCGTACGGCACGGCGACCACCTGGACTACGCGCACGACGGACATCTGCACCGCGAGCACGACGGCCACTGGGACGAGTGCGAGCCCGCCGGGCACACCGTCCACGACGGCCATGAACATGTGCACTACGACGAGTGCGGGCACGCCCAGGTGCGGCACGGCGACCACATCGACTATCTGCACGACGGACACCGGCACGCCGAGCACGACGGCCACTGGGACGACCACTGACCGGGCACAGCACACGGACCGACGGCTCCCCGGGCAGCGCACCGGGGAGCCGTCGGCCTATCGTGGCTCCGGTCACGTTCGGCGCTTTGCGGGGCACATGCACTGGACGGCATACCGACCGGTCGGCATCATGAGTCGGGTCCTGTTCACCCGTTCGTAGGAGCCATGTATGAGCGCCGACCACCCGCCCGGACTCGACCTGGACCGGCTGCGCGCCCTGCTCGACCGCGAGCGCCCCGGTCTGGTGACCGGCCCCCTGACCGGCCGGCTGATCGAGGGCGGACGGTCGAACCTCACCTACGCCCTCTCCGACGGCGCCGCGAAGTGGGTCGTACGGCGGCCCCCGCTCGGTCATGTCCTGGCCACCGCGCACGACATGAAGCGCGAGCACCGCGTGATCAGCGCCCTGCACCCGACCCGGGTGCCGGTCCCGCGCCCGGTGCTGCTGTGCGAGGACGAGGAGGTGCTCGGGGCGCCGTTCTACGTCATGCAGTTCGTCGAGGGCACCCCGTACCGCACGGCGGACCAGCTCGCCCCGCTGGGCGCCGAGCGCACCCGGAACGCGGTGCTGTCCCTGGTGGACACGCTGGTCGAGCTGCACGCGGTGGACCCCGCCGAGGTGGGCCTCGCGGACTTCGGGCGCCCCGAGGGCTTCCTGGACCGGCAGCTGCGCCGCTGGGGCAAGCAGCTGGACGCCTCCCGCAACCGCGAACTGGCCGGCATCGACGAACTGCACGCGGCCCTCGGCCGGTCCCTGCCCGCCTCCCCCGCCCCGGCCGTCGTCCACGGCGACTACCGCCTCGACAACGTCCTGATCGGGGACGACGACGAGATCAAGGCGATCCTCGACTGGGAGATGTCCACCCTCGGCGACCCGCTCACCGACCTGGGCCTGCTGGTGATGTACAGCCGGCCGCTGGGCATGGCCGACTCCCCGGTCTCCACCACCGCCGAGGCCCCGGGACACCCGGCCCCGCAGGAGCTGATCGAGCGGTACGCCGCGCGCTCGGGGCGCGACGTCTCGGCGGTCTCCTGGTACACGGCGTTCGCCTGGTTCAAGCTCGCCGTGATCCTGGAGGGCATCCACTACCGGTACACGCTGGGCCAGACGGTCGGGCGCGGCTTCGACCGGATCGGCGACCTGGTACCCGTCTTCATCGACCACGGACTGACCACTCTTCAGGAAGGCTGACCGGACATGGACTTCGCGTTCGACGCACGCACCGAGGAGCTGCGCGCCAAGCTGCTGGCCTTCATGGACGAGTACGTCCACCCGGCCGAGCCGGTCGCCGAGGAGCAGCGGGCCGCGCTGGCCTCCCCCTGGGACACCCCGGCCGTGGTCGAGGAGCTGAAGGCCGAGGCCCGCAGGCAGGGTCTGTGGAATCTCTTCCTCCCCGACGGCGAGTACGGCGCCGGGCTGACCAACCTCCAGTACGCGCCGCTCGCCGAGATCACCGGCCGCTCCCCGCATCTCGCGCCCACCGCGACGAACTGCGCCGCGCCGGACACCGGGAACATGGAGGTGCTGGCGCAGTTCGGCAACGAGCAGCAGAAGAAGCAGTGGCTGGAGCCGCTGCTGGCCGGTGAGATCCGCTCGGCGTTCGCGATGACCGAGCCGGAGGTGGCCTCCTCGGACGCCACCAACATCACCACGCTCATAGAGCGGGACGGCGACGACTACGTCATCACCGGCCGCAAGTGGTACATCTCCGGCGCGATGAACCCGGACTGCAAGATCTTCATCGTGATGGGCAAGACGGACCCGGACGGCGCCGACATCCGCCGCCAGCAGTCGATGGTCCTGGTGCCGCGCGACACGCCGGGCGTCACCGTCAAGCGCGCCATGCAGGTCTTCGGTTACGAGGACCACTCGCACGGCGGCCACGCCGAGGTGATCTTCGACCACGCGCGCGTGCCGGTGTCGAACCTGATCGGCGAGGAGGGCGGCGGCTTCGCCATCGCCCAGGCCCGGCTCGGCCCGGGCCGCATCCACCACTGCATGCGGCTGATCGGCATGGCCGAGCGGGCGATCGAGCTGATGTGCCGCCGCGCCGTCTCCCGCACGGCCTTCGGCAAGGCGCTGGCCCAGCAGGGTGTGGTCCAGAACTGGATCGCCGACGCGCGGGTCACCGTCGAGCAGCTGCGGCTGCTGGTGCTGAAGACGGCCTGGCTGATGGACACCGTCGGCAACAAGGGCGCCCACACGGAGATCCAGGCCATCAAGATCGCCACCCCGCGCGCGGTGGTCGGCATCCTGGACCGGGCCATCCAGCTGCACGGCGCGGGCGGGGTGAGCCAGGACTTCCCGCTGGCCGAGCTGTACGCGAGCGCCCGCACCCTGATGCTGGCCGACGGCCCGGACGAGGTCCACCAGCGGTCGCTGGCGCGGCGGGAGCTGAAAAAGTACGTCTGAGCCGCGCTGCTCGGCAAGGGGTCGAGGACAGCCCGCGGATGCGGGGCGCGCCGAATGCGGCGCGCCCCGCATCCGCTCAGTAGGTTCGTCCGGAACCTGGGGCGGGAGCTGGGCGCCGATCTGTTCGATCAGCGGCCGTGGCGGGACCGGCCGTCGGCCGGGTGTCCGTCGGTACGGTCCAGGCGCTGAACGGCGTCGACCTGCCCGCAGAACTAGCAGCATTCCACCGGGAGTTCCCCGGCATCCAGGTATATCCGCGCGGGACGCGACGGCCGCCCAGCCGCCCGAGGGCCTCACCGCGTACGCCACCTGGCACGGGGAGCTGGTGCTGATCACCGCGCCGGGGCACCCCCTGGCCGAGGCGGGCCGCACCTTCATCAGGGAGGTACCCAGCGGCCTGGACCGCCGTATCACCTGTGATGTCACCCGGATCGGGCTGCTGGTGGACCTGGTCCGGGCCGGGATCGGGGGGCGTTCATGCCGCGGGCCATCGGCGGGCCGCGGAAGCCGGCGGCCGCCGCCCCCCGTCCGTCACCTCACGGGCGCAGCGCCCGCAGCAGCAGATCGGCGAGGTGGTCGGCGACCTGCTGCGGGGTGAGGGGGCCGTCGGGGCGGTACCAGGTCGACAGATGGTGGACGGAACCGAAGTGGTAGTCCACGACCAGGTCGGCCGGGGTCGCCGTGGAGAAGACGCCCTCCTTCTGGCCCTCCTCGATGAGCGCGCGGAACCGTTCGTGATAGCGCCGGCGCTCGGCGCGGACCTGCTTGTTCTTCTCCGGGCTGAGGTGGTGCATGGACCGGAAGAAGATCATCGCGTCGTCGAGGTTCTCGATGGTCGTGACCACCACGTCCGCCGCCGCGCCTCTGAGCCGCTGCTCCACCGGCGCGTCCATGCCGGCGAAGTGATCGAGCCGCTCCATCTGGACGCGCAGCACGCGCGCGTACACCTCGTGCAGGAGGTCGTCCTTGGAGCCGAAGTAGTGGTACAGCGCCCCCTTGGTGACGCCGGCCGCCTCCACGATCTCCTGCACGGAGGTGCGGTCGTACCCCCGCTCCGCGAAGAGCCGGGTGGCGGCGGCCAGGAGCCGCTGCGGAACAGGTGCTCCATCTCCGTCCGTCGTCCTGGGCACTGCCGCCACCTGCCTTTCCGTGATGCTTATCGAATGTCCTGCGCGCGGGAGCGCAGTTCCCGACGGAGGATCTTCCCACTCGCCGTCTTGGGCAAGTCGGGCAGGATCTCCACCTGGCGCGGGTATTTGTAGGCGGCCAGTCTCTCCTTGCAGTACACGGCGAGTTCATCCGGGTCCGCCTCGGCGCCCGGACGCAGGCTGATATAAGCCTTGACGGTCTCGCCACGGTATCCGTCGGGGACGCCGACGACGGCCGCCTCGCGCACCGCCGGGTGGGTGTACAGCACGTCCTCGACCTCGCGGGGCCACACCTTGAAGCCGGACGCGTTGATCATGTCCTTCTTGCGGTCGACGACATACAGCCAGCCCTGTGCGTCCATGAAGCCGATGTCGCCGGTGCGCAGCTCACCGCCCGGGAAGGTCTCGGCGGTGGCGTCCGGTCGCCGCCAGTAGCCGGGAATCACCTGCGGGCCGTGTACGACGATCTCGCCCTGCTCCCCGAACGGCACCTCCGCGCCCTGCTCGTCCACGATCCGCACGAGCGTGTCGGCGCCGGGCACGCCCACCGACAGCGTCCCGGAGACGGGATCCACGGGCGCCTCCAGGCCGGGCGGGACGGCGGCGCAGGGGCCGGAGCACTCGGTGAGGCCGTAGCCGACGCGGATGTACGGCCCGAAGAGCCCGCGGAACCTCTCGACCAGGGCCGGTGGCACGGGGGCGCCGCCCGAGGAGATGTTCACGAAGGAGGCGAAATGTCCGGGCGTGGCGTCCGGGTGCGCGGCGAGCGCCATGAACGCGGTGGACGGGCCGACCGTGTAGTGCGGGCGGTGCTCGGCGAAGGCCTCCAGGACGAGTCCGGGCTCGAAGCGGTAGGCGAGCACCAGGGTGCCGGCGCTGTTCAGACAGGCGCCGAACTGGCAGACCATGCCGGTGATGTGGAACAGCGGCGCGAGCGCGTAGTAGACGGGCGCATTTGGCAGCGCGAGCCCGGTCCGCTGCCGCTCGGCGTTGTGCATGATGTTGCCGTGCGTGTTGGTGGCGCCCTTGGGTGTGCCGCTCGTCCCCGAGGTGTAGCTGATCAGCGCGATGTCGTCCGGACGCGGGGCGCGGCCCTCGGGCGCCTTGCCGCCCTGCCGGGCGACGGCCACGAGATCGTCGGCGTCCGGCGCCTGGGGCAGCCGCTCGAAGGCGAGCACGCGCGCGTCGTTGCGCGTCTGGAAATCCAACTCGCACCCGGTGAGCACGATCCGCACCGGCGAGTCGGCGGCCGTGTCCCGCAGATACGACTCCCAGGCCCGGTCGGTGCAGACCAGCGCGGTCACCTCGCCGTCCCGCAGGACGTGGCCCACCTCGCCCGACTTGTACATGGGATTGACCGGGACGACGGTCGCACCGGCCTTCCAGGCGCCGAGGACGGCGAGCACGAAGTGCGGGGAGTTCTGCAGCAGCACGGCCACCCGGTCGCCGGGCTCCAGCCCGCGCGCGGCGAGATGGGCGGCGACGGAGTCGCTCAGCTCGTCCACCTCGCGGTAGCTCAGCCGGGCGTCGAAGTAGGCGAGGAAGGTGCGCTCGGGCGCCTCGGCGGCGGCCGCGCGCAGCGCGTGCACCAGGGAGTCGGCGGGCTCGACCGGACCGCGCTGGGCGTCGTTGAGCAGCGCCAGCCAGGGCCGGTCCGCATACCGGGAAGCGCTCACCGGGCCTCCTCCCACTTGCGCTGGATGTGGTTCATACCGCTCAGCCAGCGGCCCGGATCGGTGGCCCGCGCCTGGTAGTACTCGGCCACCTCGGGGTGCGGCAGGATCAGGAAGCGGTCCTCCTCTATGCCCCGGAACAGGGCGTCGGCGACGGCGTCCGGTTCGATCGCGGTCGACTGCAGCACCAGCTCCCCGGCGCTGCCGGTCGCGGCCAGCATGTCCGTCCGCACGCCCTGCGGACAGATCGCGTGCACCTTCACACCCCGGTGGCGGTACGTCAGCGACAGCCACTCGGCGAAGGCGTAGGCGCCGTGCTTGGTGACGCTGTAGGACGGGGCGCCGATCATGGTGAGCAGCCCGGCGGCCGACACGGTGGACACGAACCGCCCCACGCCCCGCTCCAGCCATCCGGGCAGCAGCTCGTGCGCCGCCCGGACATGCGCCATGACGTTCACGTCCCAGGACACCTCCCAGGACCTCTCGTCGAGCGGCCCGCCCGCGCCACCGCCCTCGAAGGCGACCCCGGCGTTCGCGCAGTAGACGTCGACGGTGCCGCCGAGCGCGTCGCGGGCGTCGCCGACGATCGCGGAGGCGTCGCCGGGCACGGCGATCCCGCCGATCTCCTCGGCCACCGCCTTGGCCTTCTCGGCATCCAGGTCATTGACGACGACCCGCGCCCCTTCGGCGGCGAACCGCCGGGCCAGCGCGGCCCCGATCCCCCCGCCCGCCCCCGTGACGACCACTCCCGCATCCTGCACGGATTCCACCATCGGTCTCCTTCGACACGACTTCGCGCGGCGCGCACCGGCTCTGGTTCAGCCCAGACTAACCAGTCGGTATGTGTAAAAGGAAGGGTGACTGCACCAACCTCAAGGGGCGCGGGGCTGTATCGATGTGCGGCTTCGCCGCGCGGGCGCGAGCAATCACATACGGCGTGCACATCCCACACGACGGAGGCCACCCCATGCACCTGTCCCGACGGAACCTGCTCGCATCGGCCACGATGGCGACCCTTCCAGCCGTACGCCGACACGGCGAACCCCTGTGCACCGGGTTCGAAAGACTCGCATCCGACGGTTACTCCCTGCTGAAGGGCCGGCGCGTCGGAATCGTCACCAACCCCACCGGCGTCACCCGCGACGTCCGGCACATCGTCGACGTCATGCACCAGGACACCCGCGCCGGGCTGACGGCAGTCTTCGGCCCCGAGCACGGCTTCCGAGGCACCGCGCAAGCGGGCGGCTCCGAGGGCCGCTCCACCGACCCGGCGACCGGCCTGCCCGTCTACGACACGTACCTCAAGAGCGGCCGGCCCCTCGCCGACATCTTCTCCGCCTCGGGCGTCGACACGGTCGTCTTCGACATCCAGGACGTGGGCGCCCGCTTCTACACGTACATCTGGACGCTGTACGACTGCATGGAGGCGGCCCAGCTCGCGGGCAAGCGGTTCGTCGTCCTCGATCGGCCCAATCCGGTGACCGGCGGCGAGGCCCAGGGCCCGGTCCTGCACAAGGAGTTCGCCACCTTCGTCGGCCGGCAGCCGATCGCGCAGGCGCACGGGATGACCGTCGCGGAGCTGGCGCGGCTGTTCAACGGGGAGTTCCTGAGCAAGCCCGTGCCCCTGGAGACCGTGCTGATGACGGGCTGGAAGCGCGATCAGTTCTATGACGCCGCAGGCCTGCCCTGGGTGCCGCCGAGCCCGAACATGCCGACGCAGGACACGGCTCTCGTCTACTCCGGCACCTGCATGTTCGAGGGCACCAACGTCTCCGAGGGCCGGGGCACGACCCGCCCCTTCGAGCTGCTCGGCGCCGAGGGCCTCGACGGCCGCTGGGCCGCCGCCGCGAACGAACTCGCGCTGCCCGGAGTGCGGTTCAGGGAGGCGTACTTCGCGCCCACGTTCTCCAAGTTCGCGGGCAGGACGGTCGGCGGGGTGCAGATCCATGTGCACGACCGGGCCGCCTACGACCCCGTACGCACCGGGATCGCGCTGCTGGTGACCGTGCGGAAGGTCTGGCACGGGTTCGCGTGGCGGTCGGACAACTGGATCGACAAGCTCACCGGCTCCGCGCGGGTGCGCACGATGATCGACGCGGGGGCCGGCGCCGACGAGGTGACCGGCGCCTGGCAGGAGGAGTTGACCGCGTTCCGGCGGGTTCGAAAGGAATATCTCCTCTACACGTGAGCCGCCGTGTATGGCCAAACGTGCCCCGGAGCAGGACGATGCGTCCGCGACACATCGTCGCCTTTCGTTTCCGGGGGGACGAGGGAGCCTGGCATGGCGGATCCTGGGATGAGCGTGACTCCCTACTGGGAGCTGACCTTCGACGCGGACGGGGACGTGGACGGCTCCGAACGCGACCGGCTGGTGGCGCAGGCGACCGAGCACGGCGTCCGTGACCTGCTCGTCTTCGCGCACGGCTGGAACAGCGACCGCTCGGGCGCTACCGCGCTGTACCGCCGCTTCTTCGCCCCGATACCGGCACTCGCCCCGCGGGCCCGGCTCGGATACGTCGGCGTGATCTGGCCGTCGATGCGGTTCAGCGACGAACCGATCCCGGACTTCCCGAAGTCGGCCGCGGCCGCCGCGACACAGACGGCCGGGCTGGACGGGGACACCCGGCAGGCCCTGATCGCGGTCTTCCCGGACCAGGCGCCCCTGATCGACCGGCTGGCCGGGGTGCTGGACGAACGGCCGGACGGCGCCCAGGGGCTGGCGGAGTTCGGGCGGCTGGTGCGGCAGCTGATCGACGCCGGGTCGCGGCCCGGCGTGGCCGACACCGGGGAGGAGGGCGAGCCGGACGCGTTCACCAAGGACCCGGCCGCCGCGTGCGAGGAGTTCGCCCAGGCGCTCGCGGCGGTGCGGTCCGCGGACACCTCGGCCGGGTTCAGCATCCCGAACCCCTGGGAGGGCGCCAAGGAGCTGCTGCGCCAGGCGACGTACTACACGATGAAGCGGCGTGCCGGGACGGTCGGCGAGCAGGGACTCGGGCCGGTGCTCGGCAGGTTGGCCGGGGCGGCGCCCGGGGTGCGGGTGCATCTGATGGGGCACAGCTTCGGCGGGCGGCTGGTGTCGTTCGCGCTGCGCGGGCTGCCGGACGGAGTGCGCACGGTGAAGTCCGTGACCCTCCTCCAAGGTGCCTTCTCGCACTACGTGTTCGCGGACCGGGTGCCGCAGGCCCCGGACCGGGCGGGGGCGCTCAAGGACCGGCTGCGGCGGATCGACGGGCCGCTGGTGTGCTGCTACTCGCAGTACGACATGGCGCTCGGCACGTTCTATCCGCTGGCCTCCCGGCTGGCCGGGGACGACCGCTCGTATCTGGGCAGCGAGATCGCGGCCCTGCTGGGGCCGGAGTGGGGCGCCCTCGGGCACGACGGGGTGCAGGCGGTGCCGGGGACCGCCGGGCTGGACCTCGCGGCGGCCCTGAACGGTGCGCTGCCGGCGTCGGGCTGCGTGAACGTCGACGCGGCGGCCGTGGTCCGGCGCGGGGGCCCGCCGACCGGGGCGCACAGCGACATCGCGCACCCCGAACTGGCGCGGTTGGTGCTGGCAGCGGGCCGCATCGTCTGACCCGCCGCCAACGACCGCCGGCCTACCGGTGTGATGTGTACTCGACCACCTGCTGGAAGGTCGGCCGGTTCTGCCAGCTGATGTTGTAGTGCTTGATGCCGCCCAGGGTGCGCTGGACGATCGAGTCGGCGCACCACTGGTCGCCCGCCGAGCACAGGGAGTCCCCGGGGTAGACCGTCGACGCGCCGGTGCCGGCAGCCGTCTTCAGGGTGCCGATCAGGATGTCCCGGCAGGCGCTGAGGCTGCCGCCGCCGCAGTACTTCTCGGCGAGCCCGCCCTGCACGTTCTCCCCGAGCACCGCCCGGATGTCCTTGTCGACATAGCTCCACCAGCCGTACTGGAAGGAGCTTCCGGCATGCGAGCCGGTCGGGCCGTGTCCGGCGGACGGGGCCTCGTCGATCGACAGGTTGCCGGTGAAGGCGGTGTACAGATCGCTGCCGAGGCCCGGTTCGAACTCCGCCTTGACCAGCAGCGGCCACCAGGCGTCCAGGATGCGGATCGCGTCGGCGTCGGCGTAGGTCTTGGAACCGGCGGACGTCTCCGTGCGCCCCGCCCCCGCGTCCACCCACGCCTGGAGCTTCTTCACCGCGTCGGCGGCCGTGGGGTCGGTCACCGTCGAGGAGTCGACCACCTTGAGCAGCTTCGGCAGCACATCCTCGGCACGCAGATCGGCGACGGCCGCGTCGGCCATGGCCTGCACCAGCTTGCTGCGGGTCACCCCGCCCGCCGCGACCAGCTTCTTCACCCGGTCCTGCAGCAGATTGCCGCGGTGCACGGAGCCGTCGCCCCAGGACGCGGTCGTGTAGTCCTTGGCCTGCTTGTTGTTCCAGGAGACGTAGTAGTCCTGGTCGACGGAGTTGGGGTGGGCGGAGGCCGGGGTGTAGTCGGCGGTGTTGGTGGCCGGGTCCCAGTTCTGCCACTCGTACGCGGGCTGGGCCCAGACCGGGAACTCGGAGTCGACGCCGGCCGCCCGCACCGGGTTGTCACCGCTGTTGTAGTACGCGGTGTGCTGGGAGTCGGCGTAGAACCAGTTGAAGGTGTAGTTGATGTGCTGGGCCGCGCTCTGGAAGTCCTTCGGGCCCTTGACGAAGTCGGGGTCGTTCAGCATCTGGAAGCCGATGATCGAGTCGGCCTCGTGCAGATACGAGGAGCGCAGCGTGGTGTAGGCGACCTTCTTGCCGCCGACGGTCGCGCGGTACTCCACCGGCCCGTACCTCGTGCGCCACACCCGCATCGTGTACGACCCCGCCGGCGTGCCGTCGGCCGTGGTCGGCGACCAGGCGTTCTTCTGCTCGACCTTGTCCATGGCCGTACAGGTGCCGTGGTACAGGTAGTGGTAGTCGTCCTGGCACAGTTCGACGGCGTAGGTGTCGATGATGTCCTGGCCGGAGGTGGTCGCGGACCACGAGTAGTCCTGGCCGCGGCCGAGTTCGACGTACATGCTCAGCCCCGCGAAGGAGGCGCCGCGCGCGCTGATGCCCGGGCCCTGGATCTCCTGGAGCATGAGCAGCTGCGGGGCGAAGTAGCCGGTCTGCGGCCCGAAGACGGCGATCGGATGCCCGCTGGCGGTGTACTTGCCGCTCACGACGAGCGCGTTGGACATCCCGCGCCTGGCCGAGCCGAGCGTGGTCTTCGCCGCGGTGGCGGAGGTGCTCTTGGCGGCCGCCGTGCCCGCGCTGCCCGTGCGGTCGTAGACGAGCGGTTCCTGGGTGACCGAGCCGGCGTCGGGCAGGGCCTCGCCCTTCGCGTCTGCGGGCTTGGTGCCGTACGGGAAGCTCTCGCCGTCGTGGACGGTCAGGACGGCCTCGGGGTCGTTGCGCTCGCGGAAGGACTCCCAGACCTTGGTGCCCTCCTCGACACCGTACTTGGACTGTGCGGCCATCAGCGAGAGGGCGTTGTTGACCTCACCGCCTCCGCCGGAGCCGAACAGCGAGCCGATGACGGAGGCCAGTGCGACCAGGTCGGTGATCTTGAAGTGGTCAATGGTCCCGGAGTTGGTGATCGGGTCCTTGTGGCCGGTCAGGTCGTACTCGCCGGGGAAGTAACGGCCGCTGTCCGAGGCGTCGATATAGGCGTTGATGCCGGCGAGGTAGGCATTGGCGTCGGCCAGGGCCTGCTGACCGCGGGCGCCGTTCTTCGCCACCGCGTTGTCGATCTGCGCCTGCAGGTCGGCCTCGGTGTACGGCGCGTTGCGGTAGAACTCCTGCTCAAGGCCCTGGTTGGCGGCCGCGCCGCCGGCGAAGGAGGTCAGCTGGCCGCGGCCGACGTGCCGGAAGACGTCCATCAGCCACAGCCGGTCCTCGGCCGCCGCGTAACCGGCGCCGTACTCGGTGCCGTACCGGGTCGTACCGGTGATGTGGGGCACACCGGACTTCTTGTCCCGGACGATCGTCACATCGCCGCGCCCGCCGGGCTTCTCGGAGGAGGCGACCTGGTCGGACGGGACGCCGAACGAGGAGTCGTTGAAGAAGTTGTTGATCGTCGAGTCGGTCAGGCCGGAATAGCCGGTGGCGAGCTTGGCGTACGGGCCGAGCTGGTCCTCGGCGTGCGAGGGCTGGGTGCCGAAGGCCTGGTTGAGCAGGATCTGCGCGAGCGTCGCGTTGCCGTTCTCGCCGGGCGGCAGGATGTCCGAACACTGGCCGCCGCAGTAGTCGTTCGAGGCGATGGCCTCGGCGGCGGCCGCGGTCCGGGTGAGCGGGGAGAGAAGTCCGCCGACGAGTACGCATATCGACGCGGTCTTCAGGAACCCGCTGAAGCGGCGGGACGTTCTCAGTCTGTCAAGGGCGGTACGTGGGGTTCGCCGTGGCATGGCGGCTCCTAGCGACAGGGGTGGCCGAACGTTACCGCCGGTATCCCCAGGTTTAAAGGTGAACATGCGTCACTTTTGGAGTCGGCGAGTAGAGCGCACGAGAAGACCGCGAGAAGAGATGGAGCCGAATCACCTGTCGATACGTCTATTCGGCGACGTCCGTGCGACGACGCCGAAGTGACCGAAGTGCAGGTGCAGGTGTGACGGAGGTGCAGGGCGATGGCCGGTTTCCGGAGTCTGGCGAGACAGGTACGCGACCCGGGCTGCGATCTGGCACTACGGCGATACTCACTGCGCAAGTGCCTTGAGAAATTCGCCCCTTACGGGCATCGGGCGACCTGGGACCATCTGTGCTCCCGGGCGGGCTTCGGCCCCGAGGACCGCTCCCCCGACTCGGTGCGGCTCGTGGCCGCGCTGGAGGAGCTGGAGGAGGCGCGGTCCGTCTGGCTCGCCTATGAGACCGACTTCACCGAGCGGCGCAGGAAGGAGAAGCACGACGGGCTGCGCCGGCCGGGCAGCGTGGACGACTGGCACCGGCTGACCTGGGGCGGCTTCGGGGTCGCCTGGTGCGACGACCCACGGGTCCACCCCGGCGAGCCGCTGGGCGAGGTGCTGCGCCGGCTGATCGCCGCGCTGAACCATGAACCGGGCTCGGGCTGCCCGGTGTGCGGCGGGTACCGACTGATCTGGCGCTACGGCCTGGACCACGAGCCGTCGTCCGGCCCGGTCTGCACGGACTGCGGGATACTCGTCCCCCGCCCCGTGCTCACTCCACAGGCCCTGGCATCCGCGAGGCGGGGGCAACTGCTGGTGTCGGCCTGAGTGTTGGGGGGTTCCTTGGGGGATCCTTGGGGTGCGCTGGGGGATGCCGCACCCTGGCGGGGCTGTATCGATGCGCGGCTCCGCCGCGATGAGGGTCCCCCCGGGTTCGAGCGAAGCCGGGACTCGGGGGAGCGATCAGCCATGAAGGCGGGGCAGGCGACCGACGCCCCATCGCGGCACCACGGCATACGGCACTTCGAGGAGGAGCGCGATGCAGGCCTGCCTGAACGGCCGCCGATCCCCGGCGGACAGCGCCGCCGTTCCCATGTCACCCGAGGACATGGCGCGTTCCGCGGCGGAGGCGGTCGCGGCCGGGGCCACGCAGATCCATGTCCACCCGAAGACGCCGTGCGGGCACGACAGCCTCTCCCCGCGCGTCCTCACCCCGGTGCTGGAGGCGATCCGGGCGCGGGTGGCGGTGCCGGTCGGGGTGACGACCGGAGCCTGGGCGGAGCCCGATCCGGCAGCGAGGCTCGCCCGGATACGAAGCTGGTCGGTGCTGCCCGACTTCGCCTCCGTCAACTGGCATGAGCCGGGCGCCGAAGCGGTCGCCGCACAGCTGCTCGCCCTGGGCGTGGGCGTCGAGGCGGGCATCTGGTCCGGCACCGACGGCGCGGCCCGGTTCGCGGCCTCGCCCCTCGGGCCGAGGGTGCTGCGCGTGCTGGCGGAGGTGACCGACCCGGACCCGGCGACCGCCGAGGCCTCGGCGCGGGCCCTGCTGGCCGGCCTCGGGGAGGCGTTCGCGCGGCCGGTCCTGCTGCACGGCGAGGAGGGCGGCAGCTGGCCGGTGCTGCGGCTGGCCGGACGGCTGGGCCTCGCGACCCGGATCGGCCTGGAGGACACCCTGTTCCTGCCCAACGGCCAACGGGCTTCCGGAAACTCCCAGTTGGTGGCCGAGGGGCGGGTCCAGTACGGGTCATTTGCAGCGGTCGCCGTAGGGCAGGCCGAGCCGCCCGCCACCGGGCGAGGACGAACGCCTCCAGGGCCGAGATCACGACGTTAGCAGGCCCGAATCCGGTCGCTCCACCGCTTTCCCGTGCGGACAGTTGGAGGTGATGAAACACGTCTGACGGGCATCGATGTGCCCGCACACCCGAGGAGTTGTGATGTCGACGCTGCGCGTCACCGCCGAAGTGCTGACCGTCCACGAGCATCCGAACGCCGATGCGCTGGAGCTGGCCCAGGTGGGCCTGTACCGAGCCGTTGTCGCCAAGGGCGCGTACCGCACCGGTGAGGTCGCCGTCTACATCCCCGAGCAGTCCGTGCTCCCGCCCGGGCTGATCGAGGAGCTGGGCCTGACCGGGCGGCTGGCGGGCGGTGAGGCCAACCGGGTCAGGGCGGTGCGGCTGCGCGGCGAGCTGTCGCAGGGCATCGTGTGCCGGCCGAAGGCACTCGCGGACGTCGACCTGGCGCGGGCGGCGACCGACGGCACGGACTTCGCCGAGCGGCTGGGCATCACCAAGTGGGTGCCGCCGATCCCGCCGACCATGAACGGCGAGGTGGAGTCCGCGCCCGGCCTGCTGCCGTGGGTCGACATCGAGAACGTCCAGCGCTACCCGGACATCTTCGCGCCGGGCGAGCCGGTCGTCCTGACGGAGAAGCTCCACGGCTCGGCCTGCCTGCTGACGTACGTCGCCGAGGAGGGCCGGGTGTACGTGTCCTCCAAGGGCTTCGGCGCCAAGTCCCTGGCTCTGAAGGAGGATCCGCGGAACCTGTACTGGCGGGCGATGCGGGGGCACGGCGTCGCCGAGGCGGCGGCGAGGCTCTGCGCGCGGCTGGGCGCCACACGGGTCGGCATCTTCGGGGAGGTCTACGGCGCCGGGGTGCAGGACCTGTCGTACGGCGCCGACGGTCGGCGGGAGACACTCGGGTACGCGGCGTTCGACGTCTCGGCGGAGATCGACGGCACCGTGCGCTGGCTGGACGCGGCTCAGCTGCTGGAGGGGGAGCTGCCGGTGGTTCCCCGGCTGTACGCGGGGCCGTACGACATCGAGCGGGTGCTGGAGTTCGCGAGCGGCCGGGAGACGGTGTCGGGGCGGGGGCTGCATCTGCGGGAGGGCGTGGTGATACGGCCGGCCGTGGAGCGGTACAGCGCGGTGACCGGGGGCCGGGCGATCGCCAAGGCGGTGAGCCCGGCGTATCTGACGCGCAAGGGCGGCACCGAGTACGAGTGAGGCCGCGGCGTCCCCTGGCCGAGTCTCAGCGCCCCTCCGCGAACAGCCGCGACCCCGTCAGCCGTTCGCCGAACACGTCGTCCGGGTTGGAGAGGACGCAGTTGTCCAGGGAGAGGCAGCCGCACCCGATGCAGTCGGTCAGGTGGTCGCGCAAACGGTTCAGCTGCTTGATGCGTTCGTCGAGTTCCGCGCGCCACCTCTCGGACAGCCGCGCCCAGTCCTCCCGCGTCGGTGTCCGCTCCTCCGGCAGCTCCGCCAGGGCGTCCCGGATCGTGGCCAGCGGGATGCCCACCCGCTGCGCCGCGCGGACGAAGGCGACCCGGCGCAGGGTGTCGCGGCCGTAGCGCCGCTGGTTGCCGGTCGTGCGGCGGCTGCTGATCAGGCCCTTGGACTCGTAGAAGTGCAGGGCGGAGACAGCGGCGCCGCTGCGCGCGGACACCTGGCCGACGGTCAGCTCATGGATCGTCTCGGGAATCTTGGGCACTCCCCAGAGCCTAGAGCCTGTCCGGCGGACCGGGGCGTGCCGGTCCGTTGACAGGCGCCCCGGACCCGACCATGCTAAGCAGTTGCTTAGAGACGCGAGCGAGAGGCCGGGATCATGGCAGAACCGAGGACCTTCACCTCCCCCGACGAGCTGAAGGCCGCCGTCGGCGAGCAGCTGGGGTACACCGACTGGCTGGAGGTCGACCAGAAGCGCATCGACCTGTTCGCCGAGGCCACCGGCGACCACCAGTGGATCCACGTGGATCCGGAGAAGGCGGCGGCGGGTCCCTTCGGGACCACCATCGCGCACGGCTATCTCACGCTCTCCCTGCTCCCGCTCTTCGGCCCGCAGCTGATCCGGGTCGAGGGCGTGAGGATGGGCGTGAACTACGGCACGAACAAGGTCCGCTTCCCCGCCCCCGTCCCCGTCGGCTCCCGGCTGCGCGCCACCGCGAGGATCACCGGTGTGGAGGACGTCACCGGCGGTGTCCAGGTGAGCATCGCCTTCACCGTGGAGCGCGAGGGCGGCGACAAGCCGGTGTGCGTCGCGGAGTCGGTGTCCCGGTACTACCTCTGAGCCAGGGCGCCGCAGGACCCCTGCGCCAGGGGCCCTACTCCGCCCCGACCATCCGGAGCACGAGGTCGGCGTAGAGCGCGCCGACCTCCTCGGGGGTGCGCGGGCCGTTCACGGTGAACCAGCGGGCCACGTCGATGCACAGCGACAGCACGGCGAGGGTGGTGCCGTGGACGTCCGGCACGTCGAACTCGCCCGAGGCCACGCCCTCCTCGATGATCCCGCGCACCTCGGCGTCGACCTGGCGGCGCAGCGCGACGATCTCGGCGCGGGCCTCGGGGCCGAGGGCGTCGAGTTCGTACTGCACGACCCGCGCGGTGGTGCGCCGGCCCGCGTGCCAGCGGACGAAGGAGCTGACCGCATCGGCCAGCCGCTCCTTCGCGGTGCCCTCGCGCCGCGCCGCCGTGCGCAGGATGTCGAGGGCCTTGTCGTGACCGATCCGGCTGATCCGGTGGAGCAGCTCTTCCTTGGTCTTGTAGTGGATGTAGAGCGCGGCCGGGCTCATGCCGGCGCGGCCCGCGATGTCGCGGGTGGTCGTCGCGTGGTAGCCGCGCTCGGCGAAGGCCTCCACGGCGGCGACGAGCAGCCGCCGGGCCGCGTCAGGGGTGACCTGTTCCCACGGCTCCACTTCGCCGCCGGTCGTCTCCTCCGCCGTACTCATCGCTCGCTGGCCCCTCTCCGTGACAGGAGCACCACCATACCGCCGACGGTGAGCGAGCGCTTAGCATGCCTGCTCAGATCTTCTCGAAGGGGTCGTGCTCGGCGAGGAGCTTCTCCAGCCGCGCCTGGTCGACCCGGCTCACGATCTGCCCCGCCTCCTGCCGGTCCCTGATCACCTTGGCGAGCGTGAAGGCGGAGGTGACGAGGTACAGGACCGCGATCGCGAGGAAGCCCCGGACCCAGGCGCTGGTGTCCAGCTGGTAGATGCCGATGGCGGTGGCGGACATGGCGACCGCGAAGGAGGCGACGGCCTGGCCGTAGAAGGCGGCCGTGCTCTGCTGCTTGACCGGTGTGTCACTCATGCAGAAGAGCATCGGCGGACGTGGCCCGCGCCACATCCGCCGAAGTACTCAGGGGTGTACTCAGATGCTCAGAACGCCGAAACCCCGGTCAGGGAGCGGCCGATGAGCAGCTTCTGGATCTGGCTGGTGCCCTCGTAGAGGGTCATCACGCGGGCGTCGCGCAGGAGTTTGCCGGCCGGGTACTCGTCGATGTAGCCGTAGCCGCCGAAGACCTGCAGGGCGTTGTTGGCGGCGCGGACGGCAGCCTCCGAGGCGAACAGCTTGGCCTTGGAGGACTCGACGGCGAACGGCTGCCCGCGGTCGATCAGGTCGGCGACCCGCCAGGTGAGCAGCCGGGCGGCGTCCACGTCGACGGCGATGTCGCTGATCAGCTCCTGCACCAGCTGGTGATGGGCGATCGGCCTGCCGAACTGCTCGCGCTCTCCCGCGTACCGCACGGCCGCGTCCAGCGCCGCCTGGGCGATGCCGACGCAGCCCGCGGCCACCGACATCCGCCCCTTGGCCAGCGCCGACATGGCGACGGAGAAGCCCTTGCCCTCCTCCCCCAGCAGCGCCGAGGCGGGCACCCGCACGTCCTGAAGGACCAGCTCGGCGGTGGCCTGGCCGCGCAGGCCGAGCTTGCCGTGGATGGTGCGGCGGGTCAGGCCGGGCGTGTCGGTGGGCACGAGGAAGGCGCTGACGCCCTTGTGGCCGGGGGCTTCGGTGGAGCGCGCGAAGAGCAGGACGACGTCCGCCCAGGTCCCGTTGGTGATGAACATCTTCGTGCCGTTGATGACGTAGTCGTCGCCCTCGCGTACGGCACGGGTGGTCAGGTTGCCCGCGTCGGAGCCGGTGCCGGGTTCGGTGAGGCCGAAGCAGCCGACGTACGCGCCCGCGGTCAGCCCCGGCAGCCAGCGCCGTTTCTGCGCCTCGTCGCCCCAGGCGGCGATGGTCTTGGCGACGAGCCCGAGGGACACGGACACGATGCCGCGCACGGAGGAGTCGCCACGCCCCAACTCCTCGGTGACCAGGCAGTACGCGAGATGGTCGCCCCCGGAGCCGCCGTACTCCTCGTCGACGGTCAGCCCGAGGAAGCCGACCTGGCCGAGCTTCTTCACGATGCTCCGGTCGACCTCCTCGGCCCGGTCCCACTCCACGACATGCGGGGCGATCTCGCGCTCCACGAAGGCCCGGGCGAGCTGCCGTACGGCGGCCTGCTCCTCGCTCAGCTCCAGGTTCACCACGCGATCACCCCACACCAGATGGATCCACACCGGATGGATCTTGAAAGCCGTACATTTAAATTAGCACTGCTAGTTTCTGTTCGCAGCCCTACTATGTGCGCCATGGCCCGACCGCGCAAGCCCCTCCTCAGCACCGACCGGATCGTCGCCACGGCCCGGGAACTCGTGGACCGGGAGGGCCTGGCGGCCGTGTCCACCCGCCGGCTCGCCGCCGAGCTGGGGGTGAGCGGGCCCTCGCTCTACAACCACTTCCGCACCAAGGACGAGATCCTGGAGGTGGTCGCCGACTCGGTGAGCGGCCTGGTCGACCTGTCGATGTTCGAGGACGGCCGCGACTGGCGGACCGCGCTGCACGACTGGGCCGTCTCCTACCGGGCCGCCCTGCGCGAGCACCCGAACATCGTCCCGGTCCTCGCCCGGGGCCCGGGACGCCGTCCCGCCGCGCTGCGCCTGGCGGACGCGGTGTACGGCGCGATGGTCGAAGCGGGCTGGCCGCCGGCCCAGGCGACCTCGATCGGCGCGCTGATGCGGTACTTCATCATGGGCTCGGCGCTCGGCTCGTTCGCCGGCGGCTTCGTGGACGACGCGAGCGCGTACGACCCCGCCGACTATCCCCACCTCGGCCAGGCCCATCTGCTCGCCGAGCAGCAGGAGAAGATCGACGAGCGGGCCTTCGAGACGGGGCTGACGGCCCTGCTGGACGGGCTCGCCCAGCAGTACGAGCAGGTACGGCAGAGCGTGCAGCGATAATTCGGTGGGCGCCGAAGTGTCCGTGCCACATGCTGGGACACATGACCGCCAAGGACTCCCGGGCCGCCGCTCTCGCCGCGCTCGCCTCCCTGCTCGCCGACGAGACCCGGGCCGCGTGTCTGCTGGCGCTGCTCGACGGGCGGGCCTGGACCGCCGGTGAGCTGGCCCGGCACGCCGGGGTCGCCGCGTCGACGCTCAGTGCGCACCTGGGCAAGCTGGTGGCCGGGGGCCTGCTCACGGAGGAACGGCAGGGACGGCACCGGTATGTGCGGCTGGCCGACGCACGGGCGGCGGGGCTCGTCGAGGACCTCGCCGCACACCTGCCTCCGGCGGCGGTGCGGCGCCCTCCGCGGACGCTGCGGGAATCGAGTGCCGGTTCCGCGATGGCGCGCGGCCGCACCTGTTACGACCATCTCGCCGGGCGGCTCGGGATCACGGTCACGGACGCGCTGGCCCTCAGGGGGCTGCTGCGGCGGGACACCGGGTTCGCGCTCACGGACGCGGGCGTGGAGTGGTTCCGCGCGGCGGGGATCGCCCTGGAGGTGTCGAGTCGGCGTCCGCTGGCCCGTGCGTGCCTGGACTGGACCGAGCGGCGGCCGCACCTCGCGGGGGCGGCGGGGGCCGCGCTGTGCCGGCATGTGCTGAACGCGGGGTGGGTCGTGCGGATCGGGTCGGAGCGGGCGGTGAAGGTGACTCCGTCGGGGAAGCGAGAGTTCTCCGCGCGGCTCGGCATCCCGCCGGAAGAGCTGCGGTGAACGGTCCGATTTCCGCCAGCCCAGATCGCAACCCCTACCTAGCCTCGGGAGCATGATGAACGCCAACCGGAGCCGTGAACAGCTGCTCGCAGCGGGCGCGGCCTGTGTCTCCGTGGTCCTCTGGGCCTCCGCCTTCGTGGCGATCCGGAGTGCCGGCCAGGCCTACTCCCCCGGTGCGCTGGCCCTCGGCCGGCTGCTGGCCGGTGCCGTCACGCTCGCAGTCATCTGGGCCATACGCAGGGAGGGGCTGCCGCCGCGGGGGGCCTGGCCCGGGATCCTGGTGTCCGGGGTGCTGTGGTTCGGGCTCTACATGGTCGTCCTGAACTGGGGCGAGCAGCAGGTGGACGCGGGCACGGCGGCCCTCGTCGTGAACGTCGGTCCGCTGCTCATCGCGCTGCTCGGTGCCCGGTTGCTCGGTGACCCGATGCCGCCGCGGCTGCTGGCCGGGATGGCGGTGTCGTTCGCGGGCGCGGTGACCGTGGGGCTGTCGATGTCCGGCGGCGGGGGCTCCGTGCTCGGTGTGGCGCTGTGTCTGCTCGCCGCGGTGGCGTACGCCGGCGGGGTCGTCGCCCAGAAGCCCGCTCTGGGGCGCGCGAGCGCGTTGCAGGTGACGACGTTCGGGTGCCTGGTCGGCGCCGTGGGCTGTCTGCCGTTCGCCGGGCAGCTGGCGCACCAGAGCGCCCACGCACCCCTGTCGGCCACCCTCTCCATGGCCTACCTGGGCGTCTTCCCCACCGCCCTCGCCTTCACGACCTGGGCCTATGCCCTCGCCCGTACGACCGCCAGCCGGATGGGCGCGACGACGTACGCCGTGCCCGCGCTGGTGGTGCTGATGTCCTGGCTGGTGCTCGGCGAGGTGCCGGGTGTGCTCACGCTGGCCGGCGGGGTGCTGTGTCTCGCGGGTGTGGCGGTGTCGCGGTCCCGGGCGCGCGGCGGCCGGACGGTCCGGGTCGCGGCCGGAGAAGAGCCGCGACCCGAGAAGGTCACCTGAGGCGACGTCAGAACACGACCAGGGCCCGGCCGCCCTTGCCCGCGAGCATGTTCTCGAAGGCGGCCGGGATGCCTTCGAGGGCGATCCGCTCGGTGACCAGCGCGGAGAGGTCCAGGCGGCCCGCGCGTACGTGTTCGGCGAGCACCGGCAGGTCGCGGGCGGGATCGGTGTTGCCGTAGACGCAGCCGGACAGGGTGCGGCCCCAGTGGAAGATCTCCAGGGCGTTGAAGGTGACCTCCTGGTCCTTGCCGCCGATGCCGACGACCGTCGTGCGGCCGCCCCGGCGGGTGGAGTCCCAGGCGGCACGGATGCTGACCGCGCGGCCCACGCACTCGATGGAGACGTCGACGCCCTGCTTGCCGGTGAGGTTGCGGATCTCCCGCGGGGTGGTGTCGGAGGCGAGGACGTAGTCCGTCGCGCCTGCCGCCCTGGCCAGCTCTTCCTTCTCCGGTGACACGTCCACGGCGATGATCCGGGACGCGCCCGCGATGCGGGCCGACTGGAGGGTGGCGAGGCCGACTCCGCCGGCGCCGAAGACGGCCACCGTCTCGCCCTGGCGGACCTTCGCCGCGTGGTGGACGGCGCCGTAGCCGGTGAGGACGGCGCAGCCGAGGAGGGCGGCGTCCACCAGCGGCACCCCTTCGGGCAGGGGCAGCACGCAGGACGCGGAGACGACCGTCTCCTCGGCGAACGCGGCCACGTTCAGGCCGGGGTGCAGCTCGGTGCCGTCGGTGGTGCGGGCGTAGACGTCGGCGGCGCCGTTCAGGGCGTTGCCGCACAGCCAGACCTCGCCGCGCGCGCAGGCGGGGCACCGTCCGCAGGACGGGGCCCAGTTGAGGACGACGGGGTCGCCCTCGGCGACGTGGGTGACACCCTCACCGACGGCCACCACCGTGCCGGCGCCCTCATGACCGAGGACGGCCGGGACCGGTACCCGCATGGTGCCGTCGGACAGGGACAGGTCGGAGTGGCAGACACCGGCGGCGGCGAGGCGGACGCGGACCTGTCCGGGGCCGGGGTCGGGCAGGTCGATGCCAGCGATCTCCAGGGGGGCGCCGATGGCGGGCAGGACGGCGGCTCGTACGG
Organism: Streptomyces sp. NPDC052101; assembly: GCF_040680235.1. Taxonomy (NCBI): domain Bacteria; kingdom Bacillati; phylum Actinomycetota; class Actinomycetes; order Kitasatosporales; family Streptomycetaceae; genus Streptomyces; species Streptomyces sp. NPDC052101. Next base: position 100,492 of record NZ_JBFAWH010000018.1, on the reverse strand, counting down.
CCATGGGTCGCGTACTTCCTTAGAACTGGAGGGACTTGGTCTGGAGGTACTCGGTGAGCCCGTGCGCGCCGAGTTCGCGGCCGACTCCGGACTGCTTGTAGCCGCCGAAGGGGGCGAGGGGGTTGAACCGGCCGCCGTTGATGTCGACCTGGCCGGTGTCCATGCGCCGGGCGAAGGCCACGGCCTCGGCCTCGTCAGCGGCCCAGACGGCGCCCGCGAGACCGTACACCGTGCCGTTGGCGATGCGCAGGGCGTCGTCCTCGTCGTCGTACTTCAGGATCGACAGGACCGGGCCGAAGATCTCCTCCTGGGCGATGGTCATCTCCGGGGTCACGTCCGCGAAGACCGTGGGGCTGATGAAGTAGCCCTTGTCGTGCGGGGATTCGGGGCCGCCGGTGACCAGGCGGGCGCCCTCGGCGATGCCCTTCTCCAGGTAACCGCGCACCCTGGCCTGCTGTTTGGCGCTGACCACCGGGCCGATGCGGTCGCCGTACTTGGCGGCGGCCGTCCGGGCCAGCTCGACGGCCTCCTCGTACCGGTCGCGGTGGACCAGCATGCGGGTCCAGGCGCTGCACGTCTGGCCGGAGTTGGACATCACGTTGGCGACGCCCACGTTGACGGCCTTGGCGAGGTCGGCGCTCGGCAGGATGACGTTGGCGGACTTGCCGCCGAGTTCGAGGGCCACCTTCTTCACGGCCGCGCCGGCCACCGCGCCGATCTCCTTGCCGACCGCGGTGGAGCCGGTGAAGGAGACCAGGTCCACGCCGGGGTGCTCGGCGAGGGCCTGGCCAGCGACCGGGCCGAGGCCGGTGACCAGGTTGAACACGCCGGCCGGTACGCCCGCCTCGTGGACGGCCTCGGCGAACAGCTGGGCGGTGAGCGGGGTGTCCTCGGCGGGCTTGAGGACGACCGTGCAGCCCGCGGCGAGCGCCGGTGCGACCTTGGCGACGATCTGGTGGAGGGGGTAGTTCCACGGGGTGATCGCGCCGACCACGCCGATCGGCTCGTGCAGGACGGTGGAGTTGCCGACCTTCTCCTCGAAGGAGTGGGTGGCGGCCAGCTCGGCGTAGAAGCCGGCGACCGCGATCGGCACGGCCGCGTGCACGGCCTGGGAGAACGGCAGCGGGGCGCCCAGTTCGGCGGTGACCGTCTCGGCGATCTCGTCCTTGCGGGCCACGAGGAGGTCCCGGAGGGCGGCGAGGCGTGCGGCGCGTTCGGCCGGCGGTGTGGCCGCCCAGGCCGGGAGGGCGGCGCGGGCCGCACGGACGGCGGTGTCCACGTCCAGGGCGCCGCCGGCCGGTACCCGGGCGATGACCTGCTCGTCGGCGGGGTTCACGACCTCGATGACTTCCGTGCTCTCGGCGGGGCGCCAGGCGCCGTCGATGTACAGGCCGTCGTGTGCCTTCATGCTGCTTCCTCCCGGCGGATCCGCGTCGTCCGGGACACAAACTAGCGGCGATAGTTTTTCGGCGCCAGACGTACCAGTGGACGGCGGATGCACGAGGACATCATCGCCGGGGCCGTCGGGGAGACGACACGGGGCCGCCCTTATCGCGTCACCTGGTCGCGGTGAGGTGGGCGAAGACCACCACGTTGCTGGTGTAGCCCGTGCGCCGGCTGTAGAGGCCGCCGCAGGTCAGCACGCGCAGTTCGGGCCGCTGGACGCGGCCGTAGACCTCCTTGTCCGGGAAGCTCGCCTTGTCGTAGACCTTCATCCGGTCCACGGTGTAGACGGCGGTACGGCCGTCGGCGCGCCCGACCTCGATGAGCTTGCAGGGCTTGATCTGGGCGAGCGCGGCGAAGACGGCCGGGCCGGTCAGCGTGTCCCGGTGGCCGACCGCGATCGCGGTGCCGGACTCGCCCGGCGTGGGGCCCCTTTGATACCAGCCGACCAGCTTGGGTTCGCCGACGGGCGGGGTCTCCAACTGCCGTTCCCCATCGAGCCCCAGGGCCGCGATCGGGGCCTCGACCCCCAGGGAGGGGATACGGAAGGACGTCGGCCGGGACCGGGGCAGCGGAGCGGGCGGGGGCCCGGGAGGGGGCTCGCAGGGCTTCTCCCCGCTCGCGCCCTCCCCGCCGGCGGCCGCCACCGCGTCGGGGCCGTCGGCCCCGGCGTGCCCGCCGTGCCACCCGCACCGGTTCCCCATCGCCACCAGGACGGTCACCAGCAGGGCCGTCCTGGTGAGGCGGTAGGCGCGGGTCCGGTGCCAGGGCCTGCGTCTGCGCCTACGCGGCGCCATGAGGCCGCCGGCGGCTGCGCCGGATGTACACGGCACCGCCGACCGCGATCAGGCCCACGGCACCCGCGGCGGCCACCGGCGAGTAGGCGGCGGCCATGTCGATGAGACCGCCCCCGCCCGCGTGCACACCGCCCCTCGGGGGATCGTCGCGGTCCCCCCTGCCCCAGCCCGGGCCGTCCTGCCGCTCGTGGTCCCGGTGGTCCTGATGGTCCTGGTGGTCCTCGATCTGCCCGTTCGGACCGTGCGCCCCGTCGTTGTGATCGTGGTCGTGGTCGTGGTCGTGGCAGTTGACGCGGAAGAGCTTCTCCTTGACGGCGCCCGCCGCGACCCAGGTGAGCTTGTACTGCCCGTCGGTCAGGCCGATCGCGTCGGTGTGTCCGGCGCCGCCGGCGAACTGGATGATGCCGGTGATGGTGGCGGCGGTGGGCAGCGGGGGCTGGGCCTGGATGATGTAGGCGATGTTCGGCAGGATGTCGAAGTTGACGGCGTCCAGGTAGAACTTGCAGACCGTCGGCTCGTCCTTCGACACCCCGTAGGGCACGCCCACGCTGTGCACCCTGATGTCGCCGTTCTCCCCCTGGGCCGCCGCGTTGGGCGCCGCCACCCACGACGCACCCACCGCGGCGAGGGCGGTGAGGACGACAGTGGCGCCCGCACGGGAGCCGAAGGCACGTGGTGAGGTCGTGGTGGCCATGCACATTCCTCCGAGTCAGACGATTTTCATACAAATCGTTCTTTCGACTGACTGTGCTCCATACACGCCATCCCGTACGAACCGACACCCGGCGCGCCGTCAGAGATCGCTCGTGCGGCGCAATCCGGAACGCGTTCGGCCCTGCCCCTAGCTCCGCTCCGGCCCCTGGGGCCGGCTTGCGGCGAGCTGGACGGGGATGCCGTTCAGGACGGCGTTGCCCGAGAGCGGGTCCAGCAGGCTGCCGTCGAGGAGCTGGTTGACGTTGACTCCGGGTGCGGTGGCGGCGTGGCCGAGGCGGGTGCCGGGGCGGTCGTGGCCCCAGCCGTGCGGCAGGCTCACCACTCCGGGCCGTACGGCGTCGGTGACCTCGGCGGGCGCGACGACCTCTCCCCCGGCGCCCTTCACCCGTACGTCCGCCCCGTCCAGGACGCCGAGCCGGGCCGCGTCCTCGGGGTGGATGTGCAGGGTGCAGCGGTTGGAGCCGCCGGTGAGGGCGGGCACGTTGTGCATCCAGCTGTTGTTGGAGCGCAGATGGCGGCGGCCGACCAGGACGAGTCCCGCGGGCCGCTCGTGCAGGGCCTGGCGGAGCCGGGGCAGGTCGGCGGCGATGGGGCCGGGCAGCAGCTCGGCCTTGCCGCTCGCGGTCTTCAGCGGCTGCGGCAGACGCGGGCGCAGCGGGCCGAGGTCGATGCCGTGCGGGTGGGCGAGCAGCCGGGCGAGGGTCAGCCCGTCGGGCCGGGCGCCGAAGCCGTCGCCGTACGGGCCGAGGCGCAGCATCATGTCCAGCCGCCGCTCGGGACCGGTCTCGCCGGTGAGCTGCGCGGCGAGTTCGCGCGGGTCACGGCCGTACACCGGGGAGTGCTTCTCCTGTACGGCCTTGCCGAGGGTCTGGTCGATGACCATGGCGTCGACGGCGGCGGGGTCGGCGCCGTGCATGCCGGTGGCCGCGAGGACCAGCCGGGCGAGGATCTCGCTCTCGGCCATCCGGCCGGGCTCCAGCGGGACGGCGGGGCGGGTGTAGCGGACCTGGTTGCGCACCGCGAGGGTGTTGAAGGCGAAGTCGTGGTGCGGGCTCTGGGAGGGCGGGGGCGGGGGCAGCACGACGTGGGCGTGGCGCGAGGTCTCGTTGAGGTACGGGTCCACGCTGACCATGAAGTCCAGGGAGTCCAGGGCCTTGTCGAGGCGGTCGCCGTCGGGCGCGGACAGCACCGGGTTGGCGGCCACGGCGATCAGCGCGCGGACCGGCTCGCCCTCCTCGGTGGCGGTGTCGATCTCCTCGGCGAGCGCGGAGAGCGGCAGCTCTCCCTTGGCCTCGGGAAGTTGCCGTACCCGTGAGTGCCAGCGGCCGAGCGCGAAGCCGCGCCCGGGGCCCGCCGGTCGGGGCGTCTTGTCGGTGGCGGCCTGCGGGAAGAGGGCGCCGCCGGTCCGGTCCAGGTTGCCGGTGAGGATGTTGAGGACGTCCACCAGCCAGCTGGCGAGGGTGCCGTGCGGGACGGTGCAGCTGCCGATGCGGGCGTAGACGGCGGCGGTGGGGGCGGCGGCGAGTTCGCGGGCGAGGAGACGGATGAGGTCCGCGTCGATGTCGCAGGCACCCGAGACGGCTTCGGGGGTGAAGTCGCCCAGGGCTGCCCGGAGTTCGTCGAGGCCCTGGACGTGCGGGGCGAGGTGGGCGAGGTCGGCCAGGTCCTCCGCGAAGAGAGTGTGTGCCATCGCCGCGAGCAGCAGGGCGTCGGTGCCGGGGCGGATCGCCAGGTGCCGGTCGGCGAGCCTCGCGGTGCGGGTGCGGCGCGGGTCGACCACGGTCAGGTGTCCGCCGCGGGCCCGGAGCGCCTTGAGCTTGCCGGGGAAGTCGGGGGCGGTGCACAGACTGCCGTTGGACTCCAGCGGGTTGGCGCCGATGAGCAGCAGGTGGTCGGTGTGGTCCAGATCCGGTACGGGGATGGCGTTCGCGTCGCCGAAGAGCAGTCCGCTGGAGACGTGCTTGGGCATCTGGTCGACCGTGGAGGCGGTGAACAGGCTGCGGGTGCGCAGGCCGGCGAGGAGGACGGGCGGGTAGAGGGCGCCGGCCACGGTGTGCACGTTGGGGTTGCCGAGGACCACGCCGACGGCGTTCGGGCCGTGGGCCTCCAGCACCGGGCGCAGACCGGCGGCGACCGCGTCGAAGGCCTCCTCCCAGGTGGCCTCGCGCAGTGCGCCGTCCCGGCGGACGAGCGGGGTGCGCAGCCGGTCGGGATCGGCGTCCACGGCGGCGAAGGAGGCCCCCTTGGGGCAGATGAACCCCTTGCTGAAGACGTCCTCGCGGTCACCGCGGGCGCCGGTGACACGGGTGCCCTCGACGGTGAGGGTCAGGCCGCAGGTGGCCTCGCACAGGGGGCAGATACGCAGGGCGGTGCGGGACACGGGTCCTCCCGGAGGGTCGGCGGCGATGCCGGGCGAGCGCGCGACGGCACGACGGGCTCGGGAGCGAGCATACCGACCGGTATGCATGGAGGGGAGGCCTTGCGGATGATCGTCAGTCGAGCACGCGCCCCAGATACGCCCGCAGCAGTTCCCGGGTCTCCGTGATGATCGCCTCGTCCCCGTTCGGATCGGTCCGGAAGGCCAGCTGGACGAGGGTGTCCGCGGCTTCCACGGCGACCAGGAAGACCCGGCGCAGGTCGTCGTCGGGCGTGCGGTCGAGATAGCCGGAGAGCAGCTCGGTGAGCAGGTCGGCGACGCGGGTGTTGGGCCCGGCGTGCCGGGCGCCGACCGGTATCTGATTGCCGAAGTCGACCAGGGAGAAGCCGGGCGCGGTGCGCTTCATGGCCAGGTACTCGTCGAGGACGGCGTCCATCGCGGCCCGCCAGTCACCCTTGTGCGCCTTCTGCAGCCGCCGGGTGACATGCTCGGTGTACCGCTCCAGGTTGCGCTGGGCGAGGGCGTCGGCCATCTGCCGCTTGTTGCCGAAGAACCGGTAGACGGAGCCGATGGGGACGCCGGCGCGCAGGGCGACGGCGCGGGTGCTCAGGGCGTCGTAGCCGACCTCGTCGAGGAGTTCGGCGCAGGCGTCGAGGATCCTGGTCAGCCGTTCGGCACTGCGGCGCTGAACGGGCGCGCGGCGGAGCGATGTCGCATGGGGCACGGACTTCATGATGCCTCTCCCCCGTCGGTCCGGTGAACCTCGCCCTCCCCTACGAAGAAGTGTGTCCGGTGCACTCATTTCCCCGCGACCAGGGTCGTCGTGCCGGTCGAGGGCTCGGCCGCCTCCGCGTCCGAGACCGTTATGTCGGCGGTGCTCTGCACCGGCTTGCCGCGTACGGCCCACACGGTGCCGTCGTCGGCGTACAGCCGGGCGGTGACGTGGTGGGTGCCGTGCGGGACGAGGCGGTCGGGCAGGTGGTACTCGGGGGTGCGCAGCCGGGTGACCTCGCGGCCGTCGACGAGGAGGTGCACGAGCCCACGCCCGGTCGTCGCCGCCGGCCTCATGCCGGGTGCCGAGCAGCGGAAGTGACGGAAGGTCAGCCGCACGTCCCAGCCGCCGTCGGAGAGCGGGGCGACCTCGACGCCGACCTCGGGCGCGTTCTTCCTGTCGACCTCGCGCAGATGCCGGCCGGTGTCGTCGGTGTCGTCCAGGACCTTGCCGACCGGCGAGGACGCGACCGTGCCGCCATGGGCGTGCCCGGTCGTGCAGGCCGCCGCGCCGAGCGGCAGCAGCGTGCCCGCCGCGAGTGCGGCGAGCGTCCTGCGGATCCACGGTCTCCTCGGCATGCCCAGGAGACTAGAACAGGGCTCCGGTCTCCCGAATCCGCCTGAAGTCGGGTTCCTGCCGCCCTGTGCAGTCCCTCAGGCGGAGTACCCCTGGCCCTCTTGCGCCCACCCCCACCCTATTCCTACGGTGATACATAGGAATCAGGAGCGCAAGGGAGCGATCATGAGCGGGGACGCGCGGAAGACCGCCGCGGCACTGTCGTATCTGTCCGGGTTCGGCAATGAACATGCCTCCGAGGCGGTGCCGGGCGCCCTGCCCGAGGGCCGCAACTCGCCGCAGCGGGCACCGCTCGGGCTGTACGCGGAGCAGCTGAGCGGTACGGCGTTCACCGAGCCGCGCGCGCACAACCGCCGCTCCTGGCTGTACCGCATCCGCCCCTCGGCCGCGCATCCCGCGTTCACCCGCACCGACAACGGCGCGATCCGTACGGCCCCGTTCACCGAGACCGTGCCCGACCCCAACCGGCTGCGCTGGAACCCGCTGCCCGAGCCGCCGGCCGGCACCGACTTCCTCGCCGCCCTGTGGACGCTCGGCGGCAACGGCGACGTCACCCAGCGCACCGGCGTCGCCGTGCACCTGTACCACGCCAACGCCTCGATGGAGCGCGTCTTCTCCGACGCCGACGGCGAGCTGCTGATCGTGCCGGAGCGCGGCGGGCTGCTGCTGCACACCGAGTTCGGCCGCCTGCATGTGGAACCCGCCCATGTGGCGCTGATCCCGCGTGGGGTGCGCTTCCGTGTGGAGCTGCTCGACGAATCCGCCCGAGGGTATGTGTGCGAGAACTATGGGGCGCCGTTCCAGCTGCCCGACCTCGGGCCGATCGGCGCCAACGGGCTCGCCAACGCCAGGGACTTCCGGGCACCGGTCGCCGCGTACGAGGAGACGGAGGGCCCGGTGGAGGTGGTGAACAAGTTCTGCGGCAACCTCTGGACGGCCACCTACGACCACTCCCCGCTCGATGTGGTCGCCTGGCACGGCAACCATGTGCCGTATGTCTATGACCTTCGCCGTTTCAATGTGATCGGCACCATCTCCTACGACCACCCGGACCCGTCCATCTTCACGGTCCTGACCTCCCCGTCGGACACCCCGGGCCTGGCCGGCGTCGACTTCGTCGTCTTCGCCCCGCGCTGGCTGGTGGGCGAGGACACGTTCCGGCCGCCGTACTTCCACCGGAACGTGATGAGCGAGTACATGGGCCTGATCGAGGGGGCGTACGACGCCAAGGCGGAGGGCTTCGTGCCGGGCGGCGGCTCGCTGCACAACATGATGTCGGCGCACGGCCCGGACCGGGAGACCTTCGACAGGGCGAGCGCGGCGGAGCTGAAGCCGCAGAAGATCGACGACGGTCTGGCGTTCATGTTCGAGACCCGCTGGCCGGTGACGCTCACCGGGCACGCGGCAGGCGCGGACCACCTCCAGCGGCGCTACGACGATGTGTGGCAGGGGCTCCAGCGCCACTTCCGCGCATGACGCCGCTGTTGCGTCGCACGTTCATCGACAGGTACGGATAGCCGCGTGACCTCCTTCGCTCCGGATTCGATCGTCCTGAACCGCAAGCTGCCGCTGTGGTACCAGGTGTCACAGTCGCTGCGCGCCTCGATACTCGGCCGCTCCCCCGAGGACCCGCTGCGGCTGCCCACGGAGGAGCAGCTGGCCGAGCACTACGGCGTGAGCGTGCTGACGATGCGGCAGGCACTGAAGGAGCTGGAGGACGAGGGGCTGATCAGCCGCCACCGGCGGCGCGGCACGTTCATCGAGCCCGATGTGCGGCGCGGCGCGCCCGTGCGGCTGCTGGGCTCGGTGGACGCGATCGTGGCCCAGCAGTCCGGGATGACGACCGAGCTGCTGGACCACGGCAGCGTGCCCGTGCCGGCCGGGCTCGCCGAGTACTTCCCCGACCTCGCGGAGGTGATGGCGTACCACCGCCTCCGCAGCGACGAGAAGACCGGCGAGCCGACCAACCACGCCGTCAACCACATCCGGCCCGAACTGGCCGCGCGCATCGACCTGGAGGACCTGGTCCGCTGGCCGATGACGAAGGTGCTGCGGGACGTGGTCGGGGCGGACATCAGCCGCATCACGGACACGGTGGAGGCGCGGCTCGCGGACCCGGAGACGGCACGGCTGCTCCAGGTGCCGCTGCTCAGCCCGATCCTGCACTACACGGGTGTGACGTACGACAGCGGTGGCCGGGTGCTGGACGTGGCGGTGATCCATTACCGGGGGGACCGCTTCTCCTTCACGGTGACCTTGGATGCGACCTGATACCGGGTCCCGGTCAGGTCGTACGATGCCCTGCGTGCCGTACGACGACGCTCCGCTGCTGGCGGACCTCATGCCGTGGTCCGTCGCACCGCTGCGGCCGGGCCGCGCCTGGCCGGCGGCACCCGACCCCGGCTCCCTGAAGGCCCGCTGGGACGCCCTGCTGAAGGCCGAAGGGCCCGACCGGGAGGCCCTGTTCGAGCCGACCCGTGCCCGCACGACCGGCTCCGCGGTGGCCCAGCTGCCCGGTCAGTCCACCGGCACCGAGCGGCTGGCCCGCGCCGAGGGCCCCTGCGCGGATCCCGTACGCGTCCTTGCGGCCCCCTTCGACGAGCAGTGGCTGATCCCGGACCACCGGCTGATCGACACCGCCCGGCCGGAGTTGTGGCGGGTGGCGGACGCGCACCAGGTCTTCGCGGTGGAGACGGGAGACGGGGACGACCCCTTGCTGGTCACCTCCCTGCTCCCCACGCTCCGCACGGGCCGCATCCGCCCGCTGTACCGGCGCCCCGGCGGCACGGAACCCAACCTCGCGACGGGTCTGACGGCCCACCTGGCCGACCGCCTGGGCTGCGCCCCCACCGCGGCGGACGTCGTCTCCTGGATCCTCGCGGCCACCGGCCCCGACCTCACCGTGCCGCTCACCGACGACCCCGACCTGTGGTCGGCCGGCGTCGAACTGGGACGCCGCACCCTGTGGCTGATGCGCCGCGACGGCGAGCGCCCCAAGCTGCCGGGCGGCCGCCGCCCCTACGTCCGCGCGCCCCTGCCCGCCCGCCCCCTCACCCTGCACTACGACCCGGACGAGGAGACCCTCCACCTCGACGAGGGCCGCATCTCCCCCGTCCCGCCCGGCGCCTGGGGCTTCGAGGTGGCCGGAGCCCGCGTCCTGGAGTCCTGGTTCACGGCCCGCACGGCCCCGCCCGAACCGGGCACCCTCACCGCGATCCGCCCGGCGACCTGGCCGCAGACCTGGACATCGGAGCTGCTGGAACTGATCACGGTCCTGGCCCTGCTGGCGGAACTGCGCCCGCGCCGGGCCGAGTTGAAGGTCACCTCGGCGATCACGGCGACCGACCTGCGATCGGCGGGCGTCCTCCCCGTACCGGACGCGGCCCGGCGCCCCGCCTCGGTACTTGACCACCACGAGGAGGGCCCGGAGGGGCAGTTCGCCCTGCTCTAGCGGCACCTCAGCGCCGCCTCAGCGCCGCCTCCAGCCGCGCGATGTCCGCCACGTCCTTCGCCCGTCGCGGCCGGGAGGGATCCCACACGGGCATCATGCGCTTGATCTCGATCTGCGCGAGAGGGCTGACGATCGCGGCCTCGACGGCTCCGACCCGCCCCGGCTCGGCATCCAGCAGGCCGTCCGGCCAGGGGGTCCCGGCCCACGGCCCGCCGGCGACCACGACCCGCCCCGCGGCATCCCGGTCCACCAGCGTGAAACTGCACTCCAGTCCGTTCTTGACGAAGTCCAGCTGAAGGTCGGGCGGAGGTCCGGGCACGGGCGTGTGCCCGAGACGGACCAGCATCTCGGCGAGGGGCGCCGAGTCCCCGGCCCATGCGAACCAGTCGATGTCCCCGTGCTCCCGGGTGACCTCCCCGAGGTAGAAGTCCATCGCCCAGCCACCGCGCAGCCACAGTGAGATGCCGTGGTCCCGAGCGGCTTCAACGGTCTCCGAGATCAGATCGAGTTGCTCCACGACCACCAATCCAGAACGAGCGCACCGCGGGGGGCGATGCCGGGCTGCTGACAAAACCGCCGGTCAGGGGAGATCATCCACCCCATGGATCATCTCCCGCTGCCCCTTGCGGGCATCACCGTCGTCGCCGTCGAACAGGCCGTGTCCGCGCCCTTCGCGACCCGGCAGCTCGCCGACCTGGGGGCCAGGGTCATCAAGGTGGAGCGGGTCGACGGCGGCGACTTCGCGCGCGGCTACGACACGGCGGCCCGCGGTCTCGCCTCGCACTTCGTGTGGTGCAACCGCGGCAAGGAGTCCCTCGCGCTGGACCTGAAGGACCCGCGCGGCCTGGACGCCGTACGGCGGCTGATCGCGGACGCGGACGTGTTCGTGCAGAACCTCGCCCACGGGGCGGCGGCCCGGCTCGGTCTCGACGCGGCCACGCTGTGCGCGGCGCATCCCCGGCTGATCGCCGTGGACATCTCCGGGTACGGCTCCTTCGGGCCGTACGCGGACAAGCGGGCGTACGACATGCTCGTGCAGTGCGAGGCGGGGCTCGTGTCGGTGACCGGGACGCCGGAGCAGCCGGTGAAAGCGGGTGTCCCGGCGGCGGACATCGCGGCGGCCATGTACGCGTTCTCGGGTGTCCTGGCGGCTCTGGTGCGACGGGGGACGACCGGACGGGGCGGGCCGGTGGAGGTGTCGATGCTGGAGGCGCTCGCCGAGTGGCTGGGGCATCCCCTGCACCATGCGATGCACGGAGGTGAGCCCCCGGCGCGCACCGGACTCGCGCACGCTGTCATCGCGCCGTACGACGCCTATCCCACGGCGGACGGCGGGCGGGTGTTGCTGTCGGTGCAGAACGACCGGGAGTGGCGGCGGCTGGCCGAACAGGTCATAGGTCGCCCGGAATTGGGGGCGGATCCGACGTATGCCACGAATGCGTCACGGGTCGCGAACCGGGAGAAGACGGATGAGCTGGTGGCGCGGGCGCTCGGCGCACTGGACGCCGAGGAGGCGCTGGCCCGGCTGGAGAAGGCGGGTATCGCCTGTGCCCGGCTGCGGGATGTGCATGAACTGGCCGAGCATCCGCAGCTGGCGGCCCGGGAGCGGTGGCGTGAGGTGGGGTCGCCGGTCGGGCCGTTGAAGGCGCTGCTGCCGCCCATCACACTGCCGGGCGGGGACGAGGCACGGATGGGTGATGTGCCCGCGCTCGGACAGCACACCGGGGCGCTGCTGCATGCCGTGGGGATGACGGACGACGAGATCGCAGCGATGCGCCGGGACGGTGTGGCGGCCTGAGCACGGGCATCCCGGAAGGGCTCAGGGGGCCGTCTGCTCGGTGCGCGGCGGCTCGGCGGCCGCCCGCGGGCCGCTCAGTGGCCGCCGAACAGCGAACGTCGCAGCCGCCGCAGCGGTGCGAAGAGCGAGACGCGGCTGACCCGCCTGCCCCGGTCGCTGCGCTGGTGCGCGGTGTCACGCGCTGTCAGCTCGAGCATCAGCGAGGTCGCCTCGGCCGCCTTCTGCTGCGGTATGGCGGGACCCGCCAGCACCGACAGATGGCGGTCCAGACGCGAACTGGTCGCGCTGCTCCCGCAGGTGATCGCAGGGACCCTGGCCCTGCTGCGCACTGTTATCTGATCCATGTCACTCCCCACCCGTACGAGTCCACCCGGCCCGGGCAGGGTAACCCTATCGCCCCACCGGGGCACGCGTGTATCGCGGCCACAGGATTCACCTTCCCCGCAAGGCTGTTGACCATCCCTCGTTGACTACTCTCCGAATCCGACCGATTTCAGGGTGAGTTGGACAATGGGCTGGCTGGTCGGCTGCGCTGAGCCGCCGTCAGGCTCGACGGTTACGGCGAGTGACGTCGAAGAGGGGTCGAGCCCCTTCGCGACCAAGGGCGTGTCGCCCGCGAAGAGCCCGAGGGAGCGCGGTTGCACGCGGGGGCGCATGAGCCAGAGCTGGCGGACACGGCCGTCGGGCGGGGTGCCGTATCCGCTGAGGGTGACGACGGCTTCCCCCGCCGATGCGGAAGCGATCACTCCGATACCACGGCCCCGCGCGTCCTTGCCGGCGGCGGCGCGCGCGTCGGGCGCGGCCAGAACGTGGGCGATCTCACGTGCCCGGGACCGCTCCGCTTCGAGCCGGTCTTGAGTGTGATGCGCCTGGACGGCGAAGAGGGAGGCGACGACGAGGGCCGCCGCCGCGGTGGCCGTGGCGAACGGCACGAACAGGGGGCGCCCGCGCCGCGTATGGGAGTGTCCGGGCGGGGGCTGGGTGCCCCAGACATGCGGTGGCAGCCGGGGCGAGCGCTCCCGGGCCGCGGCGCTCAGGTCGGCCGCGGCGGTCTGGTCCTGCGGGGTGGTCTGGTCCTGCGGGGTGGTGCGCACGGCGGCCAGCACCCGCTCGCGCAGCGCGGCGGGCGCCGGGGCGGCCGTGGACCAGGCGAGGCGCACGGCGTCCTCGGCCAGCTCCCGCACCTCGGCGGCGCAACGGTCGCAGCCCCGCAGATGCTTCTCGAACCGGCGCCGCTCCCCCGGTTCCAGGGCGTCGAGCGCATAGGGCGCGGCGAGGGAGTGCAGGTCCTCGCGGCGCAGCAGCTTGCCGAGGATGCTCATGCCGCGCCTCCCAGGCACTCGCGGAGCCGGGTGAGGCCGTCACGCATCCGTGTCTTGACCGTGCCGAGCGGCAGCGCGAGCCGCTCGGCCACCTCACGGTAGGTGTAGCCGTCGTAGTAGGCGAGGGTCACGGACTGCCGTTGCAGGTCCGTGAGCCGGCGCAGGCAGCGGCGCACCCACTCGCGCTCCATGCCGGCCTCGACCTCCTCGGCGACCTGGTCGAAGGCGGGCTCCCCGGCGCGCAGGGCCTCCCGCTGCTCGCGTTCGCCGGCCGCGCGGGCGCTGCGCACCCGGTCCACGGCGCGACGGTGGGCGAGGGTGAGGATCCAGGACAGCGCGCTGCCCCGGCCCGGGTCGAACCGGGCGGCCGAGCGCCACACCTCCAGCAGCACCTCCTGGGCGACCTCCTCGGACTGGGCGGGGTCGCGCACCACCCGTCGTACGAGCCCGAACACCGACCCGGACACCAGTGCGTACAGATCCTCGAACGCTCTCTGGTCACCGCCCGCGACGAGCAGCAGCAGCTCGTCCGCCTGCATGCGGGCCCCCTCTCCGTGGCCGCAGCCGGCCCTTTTGCGCACTCCACGCATCCGCACGAACGCACACCTCCGGCGGGTGATACGGATCAGCGGGCCGAAAACGCGGGCCGGGACATGCCCAAAACTTTTTTCCCGGCCGACCAATCCGGTCGGCGGGCCGGCTCCGAAGACCCGTCCGTCAAAGGCAAGTCGGCACTGAGGACGGACGCATGACACCTCTCTTCTCCAGGGGTCCCTTCTCCAGAAGCGGCACGGGACGCTCGGGCCTGGTCACGCTCATCTGCGGTGCACTGGCCGCCGGAGGGCTCACCGCCGCCGGCGCCGCCGCGCTGGCACCCGGGACGGCCGCCGCCTCCTCCCACCGGGAGGCGCCGCTGATCTCCGGGACCCCGCAGTACGACAACACCGACCTGTACGCGTTCGTCAGCCCGGACAAGCCCGACACGACGACGATCGTGGCCAACTGGATCCCGTTCGAGGAGCCGGCGGGCGGACCGAACTTCTACACGTTCGCCGACGACGCCCAGTACGACATCCATATCGACAACAACGGTGACGCGCAGGGCGATCTGGTCTTCCGCTACACCTTCAAGACGCACACGAAGAACGGCAACACGTTCCTCTACAACACCGGTCCCGTCACCAGCCTGGACGACCCCGACCTCAACGTCACGCAGACGTACGACATCGATCTGATCCGGCTGAAGAAGCAGCACGTGGTGTCGGACACGAGGCTCGCGGACGACGTGCCGGTGGCGCCGTCGGACGTCGGCAAGGCGTCCATGCCGGACTACGGAAAGCTGCGCGCGCAGGCCGTGCACAAGACGGCCGGCGGCGCCGCGACCTTCGCCGGGCAGGCGGACGACCCGTTCTTCGCGGACCTGCGCGTCTTCGACCTGCTGTACGGCGGGAACCTCAGCGAGGTCGGCCGGGACACCCTGAAGGGCTACAACGTCAACACCGTCGCCCTGCAGGTGCCCAACGACCTGATCCGGGAGTCGGCCGGGCAGCCGATCGTCGGTATCTGGTCCACCACCCAGCGCCGCAACGCGCAGGGCTACTACACGCAGGTCTCGCGCCTGGGCAACCCCCTGGTCAACGAGGTGGTGAACCCGCAGAAGGACAAGGACAGGTTCAACGCCTCGCAGCCCGCGTACGACGCCCAGTTCCTGAAGAACGTCACCAACCCCGAACTGCCGAAGCTCATCGAGTCGATCTACAAGATCAAGGCGCCCAGTGAGCCGCGCAACGACCTGGTCGACGTCTTCCTGAAGGGTGTCAAGGGCCTCAACCAGCCCCCCAACGTACGTCCCTCGGAGGAGCTGCGCCTGAACACCTCCATCAAGCCGAGCATGCATCCCAAACGGCTGGGCGTCCTGGACGGGGACAACGCGGGCTTCCCGAACGGGCGCCGGCTCACCGACGACGTGATCGACGAGGCGCTGCAGGTCATGGAGGGCGAACTGGCCGGCTCGAAGAACGACTTGGGCGACGCGGTGGACAAGAACGACAAGGGCTTCGAGAAGTACTTCCCGTACGTCGCCGAGCCCAACTCCGGTTCCCGCGGCCCGCTCGCCAAGGGTACGACGGCGGGCACGGACGTGCGCAGCCAGCTGGGCGACGCCCTCCAGCCGGCCGGGTCCTCCTCCGACGGCTCCGGCAACACCGTGCTGATCGCCGCGTCGGCGGCCTCGGGCGCGGCCGGGATCCTGCTGATCGGCACCGCCGTCGGCTGGTGGCGCCGCCGCATCCGCCGCCCGTACTGACCCCGCCCCCACCCCAGACCGGCGCGGCCCGTACCTTCCCCTCCCCCACGGCGGGCCGCGCCTTCTCCCTTCCGACCAGCACCAGGCGACCGAGGAGAGGCCATGTCTCCCCGCACGAACGACGACGAGGCCGGCGCACGGCAGGCCAACAGGGAGCAGGACGGCACCCCCGCCTCCGAGACACCCTCGGCCGACGCCACCGAGCACATGTCTCCCGCCTCAGAAAAACCCCCAGCCACCAAGGCCCGGTCCGCGACGGCCACCTCCCAAGAGCCCGCAGCCTACGACGACCGAAGGACGCCCGACTCCGAGATCACCCCGGCCCCCAACCCCGGCCCGGACAACCGCACGACCCCCGACCCGGGCATACCCTCGCCTTCCGGCTCCGGCTCCGGCTCCGATCGGCCTACGGCACCGGGCCCCGAAGAGTCCCCCGGCTCCGAGGCACCCTCGGCCACTCGCCGCACAGAGCCCCCTGCCGACGGCACCGAGTTCGTGGCTTCTGCCCTCGACGACCGTAAGACGCCCGGCTCCGAGATCAACCCGCCCCCCAACTCCGGCCCGGGCATGCCCTCGGCCTCCGGCTCCGGCCAGCGCGTGGCGCAAGGCCTCGAAGCGGACCCCGGCCCGGACGACCGCACGACCCCCGGCCCCGACATCTCCCCGGCCCTCGGCTCCGGCTCTGGCTCCGGCTCCGGCTCCGGCTCCGGCTCCGGACAGCCTGGGGCACCGGGCCCCGAAGAATCGCCCGGCTCCGAGGCGCGTGTGGCTGCGGTTCGGCGGTTTGCCGGTGTTGGGCGTCGGTGGCGGTCCGGTCAGTTCATCGGGTGTGCCGTTCTGCTGGCCGTCGCGCTGACCGGTGGGGCCGTCGCTCTCGGTGCAGGTCGAGCGCCCGCGACCGTGCCGGCCGCCTCCACCGCTGTCGACCCCGGTGTCCTGGGCGGCGGCAACCTGGACGCCTCCATCGCCGCGCTCCAGTCGCATCTGCGCACCCAGCCCAAGGACGCCGGCAGCTGGGCCACGCTGGGCCTGGCCTATGTCGAGCAGGCCCGTACCAAGGGCGACCCCGCCCGCTACCCGCAGGCGGAGCAGGCGCTGAAGCGGTCCCTGTCGCTGGCCCCGGACAACGACCAGGCGCTGGCCGGCCGCGCCGCCCTCGCCGCCGCCCGGCACGACTTCAAGGACGCCCTGACCTCCGCGGACGCGGCACTGCGGCAGAACCCCTACAGCGAGCGCGCGCTGTCCTCCCGTATCGACGCCCTGGTCGAACTCGGCCGGTACACCGAGGCGTCGCAGGCCGCCGAGACCGCCGACGCGCGCAAGCCGGGAGTACCGGTCTTCACCCGGTACGCGTATGTGCACGAGCTGCGCGGCGACGTGACGACGGCTCGCCGGGTGCTCGGGCAGGCCCTGGCGAGTGCCACGTCGCCCGGTGACATCGCGTACGTGGCCGCCCAGCTCGGTCAACTCGCCTGGAACCAGGGCGAATACCGGACAGCCCTCAGCTACTACGCCCGTGCCCTCGCCGCCGACGACACCTACCTCCCGGCGCTGGAGGGCCGGGCGCGGGCCCAGGCTGCGAGCGGCGACCGCGCGGCGGCGATCAAGGGGATGGAGACGGTGGTGTCCCGCTATCCGCTGCCGGGCCCGCTCGTCGAACTGGGCGAGCTGTACGAGGCGCGAGGCGCGGCCGGCGACCGGGTCAGGGCACGGCAGCAGTACGCCCTCGTGGACACCTGGATCACGCTGGCCCGCGCCAACGGCGTCAACGCCGACCTCGACACCGCGCTGGCCGCCGCCGACCACGGCGACAAGGCGGCCGCCCTGCGCGCGGCCCGCGCCGAATGGGCCCGCCGGCACACCGTGCACACCGCGGACGCGCTGGCCTGGGCGCTGCACGTCAACGGCCGTGACGCTCAGGCCCTGCCGTACGCCCGCCGGGCCACCGCCACCGGTTACCGCAACGCCGTCTTCCTGTACCACCGCGGCATGATCGAGCTGGCCACGGGCCACCGGACGGACGGACGCGCCTCGCTCACCTCCGCTTTGAGGCTGAACCCCGGCTTCTCACCGCTCGGCGTGGCCGAGGCCCGCAAGGCCCTGGAGGCGGCGAAGTGAGACTGCGCCTTCCGTTCGTCGCCGGCGCCGTGTGCGCCCTTGTGCTGCTGTCCGGCACCGGCGCGAGCGCGCACCCCCTCGGCAACTTCACCGTCAACCGGTACGACGGTCTGGTGGCCGCGCCGGGCCGGCTCCGGGTGGACCATGTCGAGGACCTGGCCGAGATACCGGCGACCCAGGCCAAGCAGGACATCGCGCGGCTGGGCATGGCGGAGTGGGCCCGGCGGCGCTGCGCGCAGGCCGCGCGGGGCAGCGCGGTGACCGTGGACCGGCGTACCGTCCCTCTCACCGTGCAGGGCAGCCGGGCCGCCCTGCGGCCGGGTCAGGCGGGCCTCAACACCCTGCGCGTGGAGTGCCGTTGGACCGCACCGCTGCCGCGGACCGGCTCGGTCGCCCTCGGCTTCCGCAGCGCGTCGAACTGGTCCGGCCCCGGCTGGCGGGAGATCACGGCGCGCGGGGACCGTATGACGCTCACCGGGTCGGATGTGCCGAAGGCATCCGTCTCGCACGAACTGACCACCTACCCCAAGGACTTGTTGTCGTCCCCGGCCGACACCTCCGCCGCTTCGCTGCGCGTGCGCCCCGGCGGTCCCGCCCTCGCCGAGGAACACCAGAACGCCCCGGACGCCCCGGCCGCCTCCGTGCTTCCCCGAGGCGCCGACCGCTGGACACAGGCCCTGGACCGCCTGGTGGCGCGCCGGCACCTCACCGTCGGCTTCGCCGCGCTCGCCCTGCTCGTCGCGGTCGTCCTCGGCGCGCTGCACGCGCTCGCACCGGGCCACGGCAAGACCCTGATGGCCGCGGCAGCGGCGGCGCGCGGGGGCCGTGCCCGGCCGCGGGACGTGCTGCCGCTGGCGGCCTCGGTCACGGTGACTCACACCCTCGGCGTGGTCGCCCTGGGCCTGCTCGTCACGGCCGGTTCCGCCGCCACGCCCTCGGTGATCGCCTGGCTGGGCATCGCCGGCGGCGCGCTGGTCCTGGCGACCGGCGCCGGCCTCGTACGGAAGGTGTGGTCCGCCCGCCACCATCACGCCCCGCACGACGGCGAGCACAGCCATGAAGCACACACCCCTGGGGAACACACCCATGACGGGCACGCCCCCCATGGAGAACACGCCCATGGAGCACACACCCACGCCCACGCCGGTCATCCGCACACCCATGGGGGCCACACCCACACCCACCCCGTCGCCCCCACCCTCCGCGGCACGATCCTGCTCGGGTTCGCCGGTGGGCTCGTGCCCAGCCCGTCCGCCGTGGTCGTCCTCGTGGGCGCCGCCGCTCTCGGGAAGGCCTGGTTCGGGCTGTTGCTCGTGGTGGCCTACGGCGCCGGGCTCGCGCTGACGCTCACGGCGGCCGGGTTCGCCGTGGTCCGGCTGGGCTCGGGGGTGTCCCGGGTGCTGGAGCGGCGTCCGCGCTGGACCGTCCACCCGGTGGCGACGCTGGTGCGCCGGTCCGTGCCGCTCGCGTCCGCGCTGGTCGTGATGGCCCTGGGTGCCGGATTGGTGCTCAAGGGGGCCGCATCCGCGCTGGGCTGAGCTACTTTTGTGGAGAATTCGCGCGACATGCCTTGGGGGCGCCGTGTCCGGAGAACCGGGCCGTGAACGTGTGATCGCGGGCCGCTACCGTCTGCTGTCCCCGCTGGGCGAGGGCGGCATGGGCACCGTGTGGCGTGCCCGGGACGAGGTGCTGCACCGCGAGGTGGCCGTCAAGGAGGTGCGGGCCCCGGCCGGGCTGCCGGCCTCCGAAGTGGAGCGGATGTACGCGCGCCTGGAGCGCGAGGCGTGGGCGGCGGCCCGGGTCGCGAACCGCAATGTGGTCACGGTGTACGACGTGGCGCTGGAGGGCGGCCGACCGTGGATCGTGATGGAGCTGGTGCGCGGGCTGTCGCTCGCCGACCAGTTGGAGGCGGAGGGTCCGCTGTCTCCGCAGCGGGCGGCGCACATCGGTGCCGAGGTGCTGTCCGCGCTGCGCGCCGCGCACGCCGCCGGAGTGCTGCACCGGGATGTGAAACCGGCCAATGTGCTGCTCGCGAACGACGGGCGAGTGGTGCTGACCGACTTCGGGATCGCCTCGGTCGAGGGCAGCTCGGCGATCACCATGACCGGCGAGGTGGTCGGCTCGCCCGAATTCCTCGCTCCGGAGCGGGCGTTGGGGCGGACGCCGGGGCCGGAGTCCGATCTGTGGTCGCTGGGGGTGCTGCTCTACGCGGCCGTGGAGGGCGTGTCGCCGTTCCGGTACGACACCCCGATCTCCACCCTGCGCGCCGTCGTCGACGAGGAGTTGCCGCCGCCGCGCCGGGCCGGGCCGCTCGCCCCGGTCATCGAGGGGCTGCTGCGCAAGGACCCCGCCGAGCGGCTCGACGCGGAGCGGGCGGCACAGGAACTGTGGCTCGTCGCGGCGGGGGGTGCCCCCTCCGGGGGAGGTACGCCTCGTCCGGGAACGCTGCCGCTGCCGCCGTACACCGCCCCGATGGCCATGCATCCGCAGCGCACCGGCCCCTACCCAGCGTCCTCCCCGTCCTCCCCGACCCCGCCGACGTCCCCGTACGGCACCACGACGTCCCAGGCGCCTGAACGCACCCGGCGGGCCGGTGCGGTGCTGGTGGCGGGCCTGCTCGCGCTCGTGCTCGCGCTCGCGGGGCTGGCGTACGCGCTGTTGAACCGGGACGACGGCGGCGGCCAGGGGAACACGGGCGGCGCCTCGGCGAGCGGCACCGCGCACACGCCGGCCCCGCACAGCGGCACCGACTCGGGCACCGGGACGTCGCCGACGGCGGGCGGCGGCACGTCGTCGAGCACGCAGCCGGCGCAGTCCGTGCGGGTCACCGTCGTCGGTGCGCACACGACGTACTCCGGGGCCTGTCCTCCGCCGGCCGGGCAGGCGCCCGCCTTCACGGCCACGTTCACGGTGGGGCGGCTGCCGGCGCAGGTGGACTACCGGTGGGTGACGACGCGCGGATCGGTGTCGGATCCCGGGTGGCGGACGCTGTCCTTCCCGGACGGCGGCGGGAAGAGCCGGAGGGCGGGGGTGACGCTGGCGGTGGACTCCGGCGGCGGGACGACCGAGGACCAGATCAGTGTGCAGGTGCGCGGTCCCGTGCAGGCCACCTCGAACGCCGTTCCGTTCTCGGTGAGTTGCTCGCCCACGGCGACCGGAACGGCGACGGAGACCCCGTCGGGCGGGGCCTCCGCTTCGGCGTCGGGCTCGCCGGAAAGTTCACCCTGACGGGCGAGCCCGGTCAGGTCACGCGTTGTTCGTGAGCACGGGCAGATAGCCGCCCGACTGACCGGCCGCGGTGGGGTGGTACGACTCGCTGATGTCGAGCCAGTTGACGCTGTGCAGCCAGGAGTCGCCGGAGCAGATCTCATGGCTGGAGAACGCGGAGCGGATGTCACCGAAGACGAAGCCGTGGGCAGCGGCACGCTTCTGGATGGCGGCGTCGATGTAGTCGGCCGCGCCGTTGATCGCGGACCGCTTGGTGTCGGAGAGGCCGAGGCAGGTCTGGCCGAGCAGGTAGAAGCGGGGGTAGCTGAGGACGACCACCCGGGCGCCGGGGGCCTTGGCGCTGATCGCGTCGTAGACGGTGTCCAGCTTGCCGGGGAGCGTGGAGTCGACGTATGCCTCGGCGGTGGCGATCTTGGAGAGGCAGGCGCTGTCGGACTGGAGCACACACGTCGTCATGACGTCGGAGAATCCGGCGTCGTTGCCGCCGATGGTGATGGACACCAGTGAGGTCGAGGAGTTCAGGGAGCCGAGCTGATTGGCCATCACGTCGTCCGTGGTGGCGCCGGAGCAGGCGTTGAAGGCGAACGAGGACGGGCTGTGGGCGGCGTTCCACAGGTACGGGTACGCCTTCGTGCTGCGGTCGCAGTTGCCGCTGGAGCTGATGTAGCTGCCCGAGCCGACTCCGGAGGAGTAGGAGTCGCCGAGTGCGACATAGCCGCCGGTCGCGGCCGTCGAGGAGGCCTGCGCCGACGCGGCTCCGGTGAGACCGAGGCCGGCGGCGAGGAGGAGCGAGGTAACGAAACCGGTAAGTCGGGAACGTCTCATGGAACCTCCCTTTAGCAGGATCTCTGCCGCAACTGTCGTAGCAACTACGCGTGTTGACGGGAAGTGTCCATGCCAAGACTTTTAGGGTCTCAACAGGATCAACCAGAAACATTCACCGTTCATCTATTGCTCGGCCGTCTTGACGCCCTCCCCGGGCCTGCGCCACATTGAAGCCCGGCATCCGGCGCGTCGGGGGGCAAAGTCGCCAATGCGGACCATAAGCATCAAGTCATCTTCGTTGCCGCTGTTCGCGGGGGCCGGGACCGCCATCGCGGCGGTCGGCGCGCCGCTCGCTCTCATCGACTCCACTTCTCCGCTGCGCGGCCCGTGCGCCCTGTTCTTCCTGCTGGCGGCGCCGGCCGTGGCGCTCGCCGTGGCGCTGCGCGGGCTGGATCCCTTCGGCCGGACGCTCTGCGCACTTGCGGGTTCGGTCGTCGTCAACATGCTGGTTGCCCAGGGCATGCTCGCGGTCCACCGCTGGTCCGTCCGCGGCGGGGTGGTGACGGTGACCGTGCTGAGCCTGTTGCTCCTGCTCGCGGTGCCGCTCCGGGAACAAATTTCCGGAAAACGCACACAACACTGAGCAAGACCGGCCAAAGTTGTGTAACGGCCAAACCAACAAAAGCGTGAGGCAGCCCTCCAGGGCTTGCCTTTCGGGTTCAATCGTCAATACCGTCGTACATCTCACCCGCACCGGCACGTCGGCACACGGCTCCAGGGGAGGGCTCAGGGCCGCGGCGTCCACCGGCGCGGGGCGCGGTAGGGGGGTGCCGTGCTCGGTGACCGCAACTCTGTGACCGAGTCGTGCCGCGCGACCGGCTGCCGTTTTTCTCCGGCAGGCCGGCCAGCTTTGCCAGCTCATCGGCGTGCACAGAGATCGATTCGCAGATCGACTCATAGATCGATTCGCAGATCGGCTTCCCGTGCCGAAGATGAGAACCCCCCTTTCGAACCGGATACAGAGCCGGGCCGCCCGGGGGTGGGCGGTCCACCGGACGAGAGGGAAAACACTCATGAGTTCCGTCCTGCGCCCGCCCAGTTCAGGGCAACAAGATCCGTCGGTCGGTGCGTACTACCGGCCGATCTCCTCTCACCTCGCGATCACTCCGCCGGTGAGCGTGGTGATTCCCGCCATGAACGAGGCGGAGAATCTGCCCTACGTCTTCAAGACACTTCCGGACTGGATACACGAAGTCGTTCTGGTGGACGGCAATTCCACCGACGACACGGTCGATGTGGCCCGTGCCCTGTGGCCGGGCGTCAAGGTCGTCGAACAGCACGGCAAGGGCAAGGGGGATGCCCTGATCACCGGGTTCGAGGCGTGCAGCGGCGACATCATCGTGATGGTCGACGCGGACGGCTCGGCCGACGGCGGCGAGATCGTCAGCTATGTCTCCGCGCTGGTCTCCGGCGCCGACTTCGCCAAGGGCTCGCGCTTCGCCAACGGTGGCGGCACCGACGACATGACCTTCATCCGCAAGCTCGGCAACTGGGCGCTGTGCACCGTCGTCAACCGCAAGTTCGGCGCCCGCTACACCGATCTGTGCTACGGCTACAACGCGTTCTGGCGGCACTGCCTCGACAAGATCGACCTCGACTGCACCGGCTTCGAGGTCGAGACGCTGATGAACATCAGAGTGGTCAAGGCCGGTCTGAAGGTCCAGGAGATTCCGAGCCACGAGTACCTGCGCATCCACGGCACCAGCAATCTGCGGGCCGTGCGCGACGGGTTCCGGGTGCTGAAGGTCATCCTCAAGGAGCGCTCCAACCGGCGTGAACTGCGCCGCCAGGAACACCCCTCGCCGATGCTCGACACGGTCCGGGGAGAGGTGTCTTGACAGATCCCGGCATCTCCGTCGTGATCTGCGTGTACACCGAGGACCGCTGGGAGGACATCCTCGCGGCGGTCTCCTCGGTGCGCGCGCAGTCGTACCCGGCGCTGGAGACACTCCTGGTCGTGGACCACAACCCGGCCCTGAAGGACCGGCTGGACCGCGAGTACAAGGAGACCGGCGGCATCCGGGTGCTCGCCAACGCGGGCCCGCGCGGCCTGTCCGCCGGCCGCAACACCGGCATCGCCGCCTCCCACGGCGAGGTGATCGCCTTCCTGGACGACGACGCCGTGGCCGAACGCGACTGGCTGCGCCACTTCGCCGAGGGGTACGCCGACCCGTGCGTCATGGCGGTCGGCGGCCGTACGGAACCCGTCTGGGCGTCGGGCCGGCGGCCCGCGTGGTTCCCGGAGGAGTTCGACTGGGTGGTCGGCTGCACCTACAAGGGGCTGCCGCCCGGCCGCGTCCGGGTCCGCAACGTCCTCGGAGGAAACGCTTCCTTCCGGCGTACGGCGTTCGACGCGGCGGGCGGCTTCGCCACCGGCATCGGCCGCGACGGCGACCGTCGCCCGCTCGGCTGCGAGGAGACGGAGCTGTGCATCCGCCTCACCCGCGCCCGCCCCGACGCCGTCCTGCTCATCGACGACCGCGCGGTCATCCACCACCGGGTGCCCGCCCCCCGCGAGCACTTCGCCTACTTCCGCACCCGCACCTACGCCGAGGGCCTGTCCAAGGCGCTGGTCGCCCGCAGCGTGGGCGCGGAGAAGGGACTGCAGTCCGAACGCCGTTACACCACAAGGGTGTTGCCCGCCGGGGTCGCTCGTGGCCTGCGGGACGCCCTGCTGGCCCGGCCGGGCGGCGCGGGACGCGCCGGCGCGATCGTCGCCGGGGTGCTCACCGCGGCCGGCGGCTATGTGGTGGGCAGTGTGCGGGCACGGCGCAGCGGTACGACATTCTCCTCGGCGCCGATCCCGGGGGCATCGACGAGCCAGGAGGGCGCCCGGGCGCGCACCGGTTCCGGAGGGGGCACTCATGAGTGACGTACCCGTACCCATCCTCATGTACCACTCCGTGGCCACAGCGCCCAACGACGCCACCCGCGCCCTGTCGGTCGCGCCGGAGGCGTTCGCGGAGCAGATGGCGCTCATCAGCGACCTGGGCCTGACCCCAGTCACCACCGCCGGCCTAGCCACCCGCTGGCGCACCGGCCGCCCGCTGCCCGCCCGGCCGGTGCTGATCACCTTCGACGACGGCTACGAGGGCGTGCACCGGCACGCGCTGCCCGTGCTCGCCAAGCACGGCTTCCCGGCCACGCTGTTCGTCTCCACCGGCTGGATCAGGGGTACGTACGACACCGGGGGCGGCCTGGACACCATGCTCGACTGGACGCAGGTGCGCGAACTGGCCGCCGCCGACGTCGAGATCGGCGGGCACAGCCACACCCACCCGCAGCTCGACCAGCTCGACGACGGCGCGCTGCGCGCGGAACTGACCCGCTGCACGGAGATCGTCGCGGACGAACTCGGCGCGCGGCCGGTGTCGTTCGCCTATCCGTACGGATACTCCAGCCGCCGGGTCCGCGAGGCCGTGCGCGCGGACGGGTACGCCCAGGCACTCGCCGTCGGCAACGCCCTCGCCCGGCGCCGCCAGGGGCCGTACGCCCTGCACCGTGTCACGGTCCGCCGCACTACGGACGCGGAGGAGTTCGAGCGGCTGCTGAACGGCCGCGCCGTCGCCCGCACCTTCGTCAGGGACCGCGCCCTCACCAAGGGCTACGCCCTGGTCCGCAGAGCCCGCCAGGTCCGCCGGAAGGCCATGTGTTCCCGTGTCTGACACGACCACCACCACCGAGGCCGCGACGACCGGCGCCGAGGCGCCCGGGAAACCCGGGCGCCGTCTTCGGCTGCCCGGGACGGGCCGGTCCTCCGGCGGCAGCCCGCTGTTCCGCAACGCCTACGCGCTGATGCTCAACACCGGTATCTCCGCCGTGCTGGGACTGGGCTTCTGGCTGGCCGCGGCACGCTACTACTCCGAGTCGTCGGTCGGGCAGGGCTCGGCCGCCATCGCCGCGATGAAGTTCCTCGCCGGGCTGACCGCGGTGACCCTGACCGGCGCCCTGGCCCGCTTCATCCCGGTGGCCGGGAAACGCACCGGCACGCTCATCTTCCGCACCTACGCGGGCAGTTCGCTGGTCGTGGCGCTCGCGGCGGGGGTCTTCCTGCTGACCCTGGACACCTGGGGGCCGTCGTACCGGTTCCTGCACGGCACGGTCAACGGGCTCGGCTTCATCCTGGCGGTCGCCGCCTGGAACCTGCTCACCCTGCAGGACGGTGTGCTGACCGGGCTGCGCAGCGCGACCTGGGTGCCGGTGGGCAACACCGTGTTCTCGGCCGTGAAGCTGGCCCTGCTCGCCGCGTTCGCCGTCGCCATCCCCACCACCGGTGTCTTCGTCTCCTGGGTGGCGGCGATCGCCACCTCGGTGGTGCCGCTGGCCTGGCTGGTGTTCCGGCGGCTGGTGCCCCGGCACATCGAGGCGACCGAGGGCCGCACGGAGCCGCCGACGCTGGGCCAGGTCGGCAGGTTCCTGGCCGGGGACTACACCGGCTCGCTGTTCTCGCTCGCCGTGATCTACCTCGTGCCGGTGCTCGTCGCCTCGCAGGTCAGCTCCGCCGAGAACGCGTACTTCTACATCGCCACCACCATCGGCGGCACGACCGACCTCCTCGCCATCAACATGGGCGCGTCGCTCACCGTGGAAGGCTCGCACGACCCGGAGCGCCTGGCCGCCAACACCCGGGCCGCGCTGAAGCGGATGGCGCGGATCATGCTGCCGATCGCGGGCCTGCTGATCATCGGCGCACCCTGGATCCTCGGCGTGTTCGGCGCGGGCTACGCGCACGCGGCGACCCCGCTGCTGCGCTGGCTCGCGGTCGGCTCGGTGCTGCGGGTGGTGATCGAGACGCACTTCGCGGTGCTGCGCGCCCGCAGCCGCACCGGCGGACTCGCCTGGCTGCAGGGCCTGTTGTGCGTGCTGACGCTGAGCCTGACGCTGCTGCTCCTGCCCCGGATGGGCCTGACCGGCGCGGGCGTCGCCGAGGCCGGCAGCCTCGCCGTGATCGCGGCGATCGCCGGGCCGCGGCTGTGGAAGACCGTCCGGACCGCGCCCGCCGCCGTGCCCGACACGGTGGCGGCCGACGGGGACCTCGCCGACCTGGGGCCGCGCGAGATCCCCGCCACCGGTGTCACGCCCCGTCGGCACAGCCCGGCCTGGGCGCTGGACTCCGACACCCTCGCCCTCGGCATCCACGTCGACTTCGACCATGCGGAGCGCCGGCCGGACGTCCGCCCGGGCCCCGGCACACCGCCCGCCGGTACGCCGGGGCTCCCCCCGGGGCTCCCGGTGGGGCTCCCGCTGGGGCTCCCGGTGGAGGAGAGGGCGCCCGGCAGCGAGGTCTCGCTGGGCCCGGCCGAGGCCGCACTGCTGCGCGAGGCGGAGGCGGCGGAGGTCGACGCGCCGTTCACGACCGAGGAGTTGGAGACGTCCTTCGCACGGGCCGGCGTACCCTCGGCGCAGGCGGCTCCCGACCCCGCCGCACCGGACGAGACCGTGCCCGAGGAGCCCGTGCCCGAAGAACCACCGGCACCCGTGTCCCTGGCCAGGCGGCTGCTGCCCACCCGCTCCGGTGTTGTCCTCGGCTGTCTGCTGGTCGCCGCGCTGCTGCTGTACTGGGTGCCCGCGCTGCGCCTGGGCGAGGCCGATCTGGACCGGATGGGCGGCCTCGGACTGATCTCGGTGCTGCCGCTGCCGACCCTCGTCGGAGCAGCCCTGCTGGTCGTGGTCTTCACCGCGTTGCTCTGGCTGCGCCGCGAGCACCGGGCGCTGCTGCTGCTCACGCTGGTGGCGACCGTCGTATCACTGCACGCGCTGCCCGCCGTGATCGAGACCGAGCCGCGGTTCCCGACGGCCTGGCAGCATCTCGGCTTCATCGACTACATCGACCGCACCGGGTCCGCCGTACCGGACCTGGACGCCCGCTGGAGCTGGCCGGGCTTCTTCGCGGTCGCCGCGTTCGTCGGCCGGGCCTGCGGGGTCACCGACTTCACCGAGGTCATCCGCTGGTGGCCGACCGCCATCCAACTCGCCTATCTGGCACCGCTGTTCCTGCTCACCCGGTCGATGCGAGCGAGCTGGCGGGCGAAGTGGACCGGCGTGTGGCTGTTCGTGCTGTGCGGCTGGGTCGGTCAGGACTACTTCTCGCCGCAGGGCTTCACCTTTCTGCTGTATCTGCTGTTCGTGGCGATCCTGCTGGTCTGGTTCCGCCCGCCGCGGGTGATCTGGACGAGGTTCCGCCCCGGCGAGGCCGAGGTGGAACCGGCTGACCGGCGCGGGCGGGCCGTCCTGCTCCTGGTGCTGATCGGCCTGTACGCGGCGAGTGTGCCCGCGCACCAGCTCACCCCGTTCGTCATGCTCGGTGTGCTCGCGGCCCTGGTCCTGCTCGGCCGGTCCGAACTGCGCGGGCTGCCGCTGCTGTTCGCGGTGCTGGTCGCGGTGTGGCTGGGCTTCATGGCCGAGCCGTACTGGTCCGGGCACTTCAACGACCTGTTCGGCGGGGTCGGCGGGGTCGGCAGCAATGTCTCCACCTCCGTCTCCGGCCGGATCCAGGGCGGCAGTTCGACGCACAAGCTGGTGCTGTACGTCCGGGTGCTGCTGGCCGGTTCGGTGCTGGCGTTCGCCTGCTGGGGCTGGTGGCGGCGGCGCTTCCACCGCTACCGCGAGCGCTCGCTGCCGGTGCTGACCTTCGTGCCGTTCCTGGGCTTC
The DNA here is from genome assembly GCF_040680235.1 of Streptomyces sp. NPDC052101. Classification (NCBI taxonomy): domain Bacteria; kingdom Bacillati; phylum Actinomycetota; class Actinomycetes; order Kitasatosporales; family Streptomycetaceae; genus Streptomyces; species Streptomyces sp. NPDC052101. Next base: position 72,115 of record NZ_JBFAWH010000018.1, on the reverse strand, counting down.
GGCATGCAGTCGTACGGCGGCGAGATGGCCCTGCGCGTCTTCATGTTCGCGGTGCCGGGCGCGGCCCTGCTCGGCGCCCTCGCCCTCTTCCCGCGCACCGGTGCCACCGCGAAGGAGCGCGAGAAGGACCGGGTGAGCCTCGCTCCGCTGGCCGCGCTGCTGGCCGGGCTGCTGCTGATGGGCGGCTTCCTGGTGGCGCGCTGGGGCAACGAGCCGTTCGAGCGCACCCGGCCCGGCGAGGTCGCCGCCATGAACTGGGTGTACGCCCATGACAAGCCGACGGTGCGGCTGCTGTGGCTGACCCAGGACACGGTGAACGACGTGACCCCGGCGATGCCGTGGGGCGCGAAGGACATGGAGCGGGTGAACTACGTGCCCACACTGGCCCCGACCGACCCGGTGCTGGTGTCGGGTCTGGTCAAGGCGCTGAAGGACGCCGGCCCGAACTCGTATCTGATGATCAACAAGAGTCAGGTGACGTATCTGGAGCTGGACGCGGGCTACTCCGCGACCTGGGAGCCCCGGCTGGTCCAGAGCCTGGACGACCGGCAGGAGCTGACGAAGGTCCTGGTCAACGACGACGTGACGGTGTTCGCGCTGCACAGGCAGACCGCGGGCGCGGTCCCGAAGCCGCACCCGGGGCCGATCGGGCCGCAGGTGACCTGGACCCCGTGGTCGGTGGTCGGCGCGCTGTCCGCCGTCGTCCTGGTCCTGCTGCTGGCCGCGCGCGAGGTCGTGCGGGTCGCGGTCCGGCCGGGAGTGCGCCAACTACGGCTGCTGCAGGGCTCGTTCTGGTTCGCGCTGCCGCTGCTGGCGGTGGTGCTGGCCTCGCTGGCGCAGCGGTTCCTGACGCTGAAGTGATGACGCCGAAGTGACGGGTGCGGGGTGGCTCAGCGGTCGAGCCACCTCACCTCGTACGGCCGCATGTCGAACCGTTTGCCGTCGACCTGCGCGCTGATCGCCCGGTCGAGGGTGTTGACCACCAGAATCGTCCTGGCACTGGCCAGGACCCGGACATTGGGCACGTCATCCGGTGCGACCTGGACCGTCTCGTACCGGGTGCCGGGCGGGAACGCCTTGGCGAACCGGGACACCAGGTCGTACATGGGCAGGGCCTTGCCGCCGCCGGAGCCGTCGGTCGGCGTCCACAGACAGCCGGGGCAGCCTGAGCCGGCCTTGTCCTCCGGGTTCCAGTAGAAGCCGGAGCCGGCGCCGCCCCTGACCATGGCGATCATGCCGGTGGCCTGTACGGCGACGCGGTGCGGCTCGGTCCAGCCGGTGCGGCCGTCGTTGCCGTCGCCGGGCTCCACGTAGTACTCGGCCCACCACAGCGGCAGATCGCGGGTCTGCCGCCGCAGCCACTCGCTGACCGCCGTCAGCTTGTCGGTGGCCGCGAACTCGTTGGGCAGCAGATCGTCGTCGCGGGTGTAGCTGGAGCCGTCGACGACGGTGAAGTCGGCGCCGGCCTTGTGCGCGTTCCAGTAGGAGAACGCGTCGAGGACCCGCTGGTCCATGGCGCCCCAGGGCCCCTTCAGCGCGGTGGAGGCGTTCTGGTCGCGCGGGTCGACGCTGTCCATGACCAGGTAGGGACCGCCGACCATGATGTCCTTGTCGACCTTCTTCAGCGCCTTGTACACGAGGTTGTACAGCTTGGTGTATCCCTCGTAGTCCCAGCGGGACTCGGCGTCGTTCCAGAAGCCCTTGAACTCGTTCCAGACGATGAAGTGCTTCACGTCCGGGTAGCGGCGGGCGACGGTCGCGGCGAGGTCGGCGAAGTCCTGGTAGTGGCCGGGGGTGGGGGCCTTCTCCAGCGCGGGCCGGCTCCAGTCCGTGTTGTCGACCCCCGCCCTGCCGCCCTTCATCCAGTCCGGGGAGCAGCACAGGGTGATCACAGGGGTGCCGCCGGAGGCGCGCATGAAGTCGATACGGCGGTCGAGGGCGCCGAAGTCGTAGTGTCCCTCGACCGGTTCGGGGTTGTCGGCGCCCCAGCCCATGATGTGCTGGTTCTGCGCCAGCCCGCCGTTCTGTCCGAGCAGTTGCGCAACGCTCTTGGTGGCCGCGCCGGCGCCGACGTCGGCGCTGTACTGGGTGTGGGTGAAGCCCCAGCCGACGTACGGCTCCGGTTTCCCGCCGGGGCTCGCGGGGGTGCCGTGCACCTTGCCGCCGTCACGTGTGGTGCCGGCCGTGCTCGGCGCGCCGGAGAGCGTGCTGAACAAGGTCACCGCGAGGGCGAGCGCGGCCGCGCCGACGCCGAGCAGGGCGGTGAGCCGCCACCGCCGAGTATCCGAATCCCACCCATGTCGTCCCATCAGGGGCAACAGTAATGGCGGAGGCGGCGCCTCCGGCAGGTCTTGGGAACACCCGGAACAGTCTTGGAACACCCGGAACGAGCGACGGAAATGCCGTGCGCGCCGACCGCCCTTGCCGGATCATTGCGGCATGTCTGCGAACCCACACGACGCTCTGCCGATCCGGCTCCACGTCGACGACTCCGACTCGCCGTCCGACGTCGTCGACGCGCTGTTCCTCGGCCGCTTCGCGACGGGCGAGCAGCCGTACTCGCACGCGGCGAACATCGACCGCGTCCGCTCCGGCGCCACCCTGCTGCCCGACGGCGCCCGTGTGCTGCGCGTCGCCCGTGACGACGACCGCAGCGCCACCCTCGCCGAGGGCGACGGCTGGACCCTGCTGGTCTCCCGCTGGAACCGCGGCGCGGACGTCACGGTGACCGCGACCAGCGCCGAACTGGCCAAGACGGTCCTCGACCAGGCCACGGACGGCGCGACCGACGAGCCCGAGCCCCAGCCCGAGAACGTGACGATGGGCTTCTGGTACGTCTCCCCCAGGCGCGGCCCGCACCGCACCACCCGGCAGATCTCCGCCGGCACCTGGGACGAGGTCCGGCCCAACTACACGGCACCGGTGGCGGACGCCATGGACCGCCTGATGAAGACGACCCCGGAGGACATCGCCGGCCGGCTGCTCCTGCTGCACGGCCCGCCCGGCACCGGCAAGACCTCCGCGCTGCGCACGCTGGCCCGCTCCTGGCGCGACTGGTGTCAGGTGGACTGCGTCCTGGACCCCGAGCGCCTCTTCTCCGACGTCGGCTATCTGATGGACATCGCGATCGGCGAGGAGGACGGCGCGGGCAAGGGCCGCTGGCGTCTGCTCCTCCTGGAGGACTGCGACGAGCTGATCCGCGGGGAGGCCAAGCACACGGCGGGCCAGGCCCTGTCCCGGCTGCTGAACCTCACCGACGGCCTGCTCGGCCAGGGCCGCAACGTCCTGGTCGGTGTCACCACCAACGAGGACCTGGAGCGCCTGCACCCGGCCGTGGTCCGCCCCGGCCGTTGCCTGGCCCGGATCGAGGTGGGCCCGCTGACCCACCGCGAGGCGGTGAACTGGCTCGGCAGCGAGGAGGGCGTCGGCCGCGAGGGCGCGACGCTGGCCGAGCTGTACGCGCTGCGCCGGGGCACGGCGCCGACCTCGGTGCCGGGGGCGCGCGACGGCGCGGACGCGGGCCTGTATCTGTAGTGCTTTGATGGTGCTGTGACCTTGTTCGTCGGCACCTCGGGGTGGCAGTACAAGGACTGGCGGGACCTCGTCTATCCGGCCGGGGTCCCGGCGCGGCTGTGGCTGGAGGAGTACACCCGCCTCTTCGCGACGGTGGAGATCAACAACGCCTTCTACCGCCTCCCCTCCCGCGAGAACTTCGAGACGTGGCGGGACCGGGTGCCGGCGGACTTCGTGGTCGCGGTCAAGGCCAGCCGCTATCTGACCCACATCAAGCGCCTGAAGGACCCGGCCGAACCGGTCGACCGCCTGATGACCCACGCGGCGGGCCTCGGCGACCGCCTGGGCCCCGTCCTCCTCCAGCTCCCGCCGACCCTGCGCGCCGATCCCGCCCTCCTGGACGCCTGTCTGGCCTGCTTCCCGCCCGGCACCAGGGTCGCCGTGGAACCCCGTCACGACTCCTGGTGGACGCCCGAGGTGCGCGAGGTGCTGTCGGCCCGGGGCGCCGCCCTGTGCTGGGCGGACGTCCAGGCCCGCCCGGTCACCCCCCTCTGGCGCACCACCGACTGGGGCTACGTCCGCTTCCACGAGGGCCGCGCCCACCCCTGGCCCCGCTACGGCCACCGCTCCCTGGAGACCTGGGTGGACCGCATCGCGACGACATGGCGCAAGGGGGAGGACGTCTACGCGTACTTCAACAACGACCCCGGCGGCGCGGCGGTGCGGGACGCGGTGACGTTCGGGAGGGCGGCGGGGAGGGCGGGGCTGCGGGTGACCCGCGTACCGGAGCCGGCACGACTCCGCTGAACCCCCTACTCCCCGTAGGCCGCCCGCAGGGCGTCCCGCACGGCGGCCAACGCCTCGTCCTCGGTGAGCCCCAGCCGCCGCACACGCTCGACGTAAGCCTGAGCGGCCAAGGAAGCCTCACGTTCCGCGGCCGAGCCGGCGGCGGCCACGAACGTTCCGTTGCGCCCCCGCGTCTCGATCACCCCGTCGCCCTCCAGCGCCCGGTACGCCTTGGCCACCGTGTTCACGGCGAGGCCCAGGGACTCGGCGAGCCCCCGCACCGTCGGCAACCGGTATCCCACCGGCAGCGCCCCGGACCGGGCCTGCTCGGAAATCTGCGCCCGCACCTGCTCGAACGGGGGCGCGCTGTCATCGATGCGGATCTTCAGGCTCACGGGCCGATTGTCCCGTACCCGACGGAAAATGAGAGGCAGCCCCGACGCGTATCCCCGTACGGTGCAGCCCCATGACTGTGATCGTGCGGGACCTTCGCCCCGACGTCCCCGCTGACACCGAGGGCTTCGCCCGGGTCCGCCATCTCGCCCTTCCGTACATCCTGTTCACCGCGGACTCGGTCCGTCACGACGCCCTCCACATGCCGCCCGAGGCGCGCTACCGCCCGCTGGTCGCGGAGGAGGACGGCGAGGTGATCGGCACGGCCCAGGTGCATCTGGCCCATGACAGCACCGATCCGGGCCAGGGCCTGCTGAACATCCACGTCCGGCCGGACCGGACCGGTCGCGGCGCCGGCGGGGTCCTGCTGCGGGCGGCCGAGGAGTACCTCGCCGCCCAGGGGGCGACCAGGCTGCTCAGCTGGGTCCTGGACGAACCGGCCCACCGCGCCTTCGCCGAGCGCCACGGCTATCGCGGCAGCCGGTCGGCTCACTTCCTGCGCCTGGACCTGGCGGGCTCCGCCCTCCCGCCCGTCCCGGAGACCCCGCCGGGCGTCGAGCTGCGTACGGCCGCGGACTTCGCGGCCGACCCGCGCCCGCTGTTCGAGCTGGACGCGGAGGCGATGCTGGACGAACCGGGAGACGTCGACTACGAGTTGACCGGCTACGAGGCCTGGGTCGAGCAGTACTGGAAGCATCCGCTGCTGGACCGCAACCTGACGGTGGCCGCATGTGTCGAGGGCCGGCCGGTCGCCTTCAGCGTGGCCTACACCGACGGCGGCCGCTACACCAGCGCGATGACCGGCACCGCCCGCTCCCATCGCGGGCACGGCCTGGCCAGGCTCACCAAGATCCACTCCCTGTACCGGGCCCGCGCGGCCGGCGTCACCGAGGCGTTCACCGGCAACGACGCCGGGAACGCCCCGATGATCGCGATCAACAAGTGGCTCGGTTACGAAATCTGCGCGACGGAGGTACGCCATGTCCGTGAACTCGTCTGATCTTTCCGGTGCTTCGGCACAGCTGGAGGTCGTCCTGGTCAAGGCCGGCCGGACGAAGATCCGTTATCCGGCCGAGCTGCTCCAGGACGACGGCACCCGCATCGCCGTACGCGCGCCCTGGGCGGGCTCCGGCGTCCGCGACTTCGGTTTCGTCCGCTTCGAGCCGGGTGACCTCTTCACCGAGTACTACTGGCGGGACCGCTGGTACGCGGTGAAGGAGGTCCGCGCCGCGGACGGCGCCGTGAAGGGCTGGTACTGCGACATCACGCGTCCGGCGGTCCGCAGCGGCGGGGATCTGGTCGTGGAGGACCTCGACCTGGACCTGTGGCGGTCCGCCGACGGCACGGACGTACGGCGGCTCGACGAGGACGAGTTCGCCGAGAGCGGGCTGGCGGAGACGGACCCCGAGGCCGCCTCCGCCGCCATGGCCGCCCTCACGGAGCTGGAGGGGCTGGCCCGCGCCGGAGGTTTCACGGAGTTGCTGACCTGAGGTCCCCGGCCACCGCGACCCCCGCCGCCGTACCCGGGCGCCGCCCTCACACGGTCGCCACCACCGCGTACCGCTCGTCCTCCACCGCCTTCCCCCACAGCACCGGGTCACCGGAGAGTCGCTCCACGCGCACGTCCCGGCTCAGCGGTGCCAGGAGTGCGGTGAGCCGGTCGGCGGGTATGCCGACGGGGTGGACGGTGCCCCAGACGCCCTCGACCAGGACGAACCGGCCCGTGGGGCGCAGCAGGCCCCGCCAGTGCCGCAGCACCGTGTCCGGCTGAGGCAGCGTCCAGAGCACATGCCGTACCAGGACGACGTCGAAGCGCCGCTCCCCCACCGGCGGGGCCGCGGCCTGCCCGTGCAGGACCACCGCGTCGTGCCCGGCGAGCTTGGCGCGGGCCCGCTCGACCATCGCCGAGGACGCGTCGACACCGGTCACCCGGTGTCCCTGAGCGGCCGCGAGGAGCGACAGGCTGCCGGTGCCGCAGCCGAGGTCGAGGACGTCGGCGGGGTGCTCGGGCAGCCAGGAGCGGAGCCTGGCCGCCCAGGCGGCACGGGTTCCGGGGTCGCGCAGGCCGTGGTCCGGCTCGTCGTCGAAAGTGCCGGCCGCGGCGTCCCAGTCGACTTCCGGGACATCTGCCGCAACCGTGGGGCCGTTCGCATTCGTCATGCCCAAAGAGTGACACCCGCCACTGACAATCCGGCTCCGATGAGGAACTCTCCCCAAAAGCGTCTACCTCCGTGACACCGCGGAAAACGGTAGGCACTGAAGGAGGCAGCCATGCGCCGCGCAACCGTGCAGAAGCCCCTGAAGAAGACGGACAGCCGCCGCAACCGCGAAGAGGCGGAGGAGCGCCCGGCAGTCCGTCCCGAGGTCCGCAAAGACATCGCACGCACCTGGTGGCCCGACGGCTGACCCCGCGGGGGCCGTCAGTCCAGCCGCTTGCGGTAGTGAATCCGGTCGTAGGGCCCGTCGACGCGGCGTTCCACCACCTCGTACCCGTACTTCGGATAGATCCTCTGGTTCTCCCACATCAGCGCGTTGGTGTAGAGCCTGATCTCGCCGAGGCCCAGCTCACGCGCGCGTGCCTCGACGAAGTGCAGCAGCCGCCGCCCGACGCCCGTGCCATGGGCGCGCGGGTGGACGGCGATGCTGTCCAGGAAGAGGTGGTCGGCGAACGCCTCGATCACGACCAGTCCGTCGACCTGTCCGTCGACCGGTTCTGCGGTGACGAAGACCTTGCCCGCGGCCACGTCCGCGGCGTGGTCCGCCTCCATGGGCCGCGGCACCACCCCGATGCGCTCGATGTAGGGGTGGTAGGCCGCGTCCGTCACCGCCCGCACGGCCGGCACATCCTCGGCGACGGCCACACGGACCCGCTCCGGGTTCCTGTCGATCATGCACGCACGCTACCTACCTGAGCGCAGCCTGAGTACCCCCTTAACGCCACCATAAGGATCTCCTCCACCCGCCTCCAGCAGGCGATTTCGCGGTTTCTCGGGGCTAGCTTCGGAGCACCCCCACGGGATCCAGCCCCCACCGAGGGACCGTCTTTCGAGGAGTTCCGCATGTCCGCTCGCGCCCGTCGCACGGCCGCCGTCGTCGCCGTGCTCGGTCTGCCGCCGCTCGCCCTGACCGTGCTCGCCGCCGCGCCCGCGTCCGCGCACGGTTCGATGGGCGATCCGGTCAGCCGCGTCTCGCAGTGCTACGCGGAGGGCCCGGAGAGCCCGAAGTCGGCCGCGTGCAAGGCGGCGGTGGCGGCCGGCGGCACGCAGGCGCTGTACGACTGGAACGGCATCCGGATCGGCGATGCCGCCGGACAGCACCGCAGGCTGATCCCGGACGGGAAGCTGTGCAGCGCGAACAACGACGAGTTCAGGGGCCTGGACCTGGCCCGCGCCGACTGGCCGGCGACGAGCGTGCACAGCGGGTCGTACACCTTCAGGTACCGGGTGACCGCCCAGCACAAGGGGACCTTCAAGGTGTATCTGACCAAGCCCGGTTACGACCCCGCCAAGCCGCTGGCCTGGTCCGGGCTTGATCTGGCGCACCCGGTGGCGACGGCCACCGACCCGGTCGCCTCGGGCGGCTTCTACACGTTCTCCGGCACGCTTCCCCAGCGGTCCGGCAAGCAGCTGCTGTATGCGGTCTGGCAGCGCTCGGACAGCCCGGAGGCGTTCTACTCCTGCTCGGACGTGAGCTTCGGCGGCGCCGGCGCGGGGAGCGCGGGCAGCAGCCCCGCTCCGACGGCCTCGGCGCCCTCCGACCGGCAGATCTCGGCCGGTGCCGACAAGTCGACGATGCGGCACGACGGTCACGGCGGCGACGGTACGGCAGCCATCCCGGCCCGACAGCCCACGCCCGCGTCCGCCTCCGCGTCCAACGCGCCGAAGGCGGCCGGAGCTGCGAAGAACCTCGCGGAGACCGGTGCCTCCTCCGCCACCTCGTCCATCGCGATCGGCGGCGCGGCGGCGCTGGCGCTCGGTTCGGCGGCACTGTTCCTGTCGGTGCGGCGGCGCGCGGGGGGCGGCGCCCACCGCAGGTGAGGGCCCGGGGCCTGTCCGGCGGCTCAGGTCGGACAGGCCCCGGCGGCACGTCAGCTGAAGGCCGACGCGCAGGTGGTGGCTGTGGCGTGGGCCGGGTCGAGCGCATTGGCCACCTCATGGAAGGCGATGCGGTCGAACAGGCCGATCGCGACATGCTCGGAGAGGTCGAGCGGGCACAGGTCCTGCAGCAGGACGTTGTGGACGTCGGAACCGCTCAGATACTGGCTCTGCCAGGGCGTGGCCACCTCGTCGTACTTGGTGGCGATGACCGTGTAGTGCACTCCGGGGACGGTGTCGCCGTCCGCGTTGAGCTTGGTGAGGAAGTCGGAGCCGGGGATCTGGTCGGCTAGGCCGGGGGTGGTGGCCTTGATCAGGTCCGCGGCGCCGGGGAAGTACGGCAGCAGGTTGGTGAGACCGCTCAGGCCTGCGCCGTGGTTGTCGGGGGCGATACCGACGAGGGCGTCGACCTTGTCCGCCCCGCCGAGGAACTTCATGTAGTAGCGGGGCATCATCCCGCCCTGGGAGTGCCCGACCAGGTCGGCCTTGGCGGCTCCGGTCGCGGCGAGCACCTTGTCCACGAAGGCCGACAGCTGCTCGGCCGACTTGTCGATGGGGCCGAGGCCGTAGAAGAGGGGGACGCCGGCCAGTTGGCCGTAGTCGAGGGAGAAGACGCAGTATCCGCGGTCCTTCAGGTACGGGGCGAGGGCCAGCCAGTTGTCGACCGAGTTGCCCAGGGTGCCGTGCACCAGGACGACCGGGCGGGGATGGTCGGCGGAGGGCTTGCAGGAGAAGTCGTTCCAGCCGGTGCTGGGGGCGGTGTCGGCAGCGGCCGCCGTTGCGGCGGGAACAGTGGCGACGGCGGCAGTGAGGAGCAGCGCGGCGAGGGGTCTGAGCGCTCGCTTCCAGGGCAGCATCGTGTGATCTCCTTGCGGCTCAAGGGAGGTGGGGGCCTTACCTTGTGATCCGGATCACGAGGATGCTGTTCACTCGTCAAGTTACGGGTGAGTAGCACACGTGTGAAGTTACGCGTCAGTAAAAACTTCCAGTGGTAACCAGAGTGCGGCCTGAACACTGACGGACCGTCACCAGGCGGGCCTGATCGGACCACAGGGAGCGATCCGCGCCAAACCCTCCCTCAGCGCGCGCACTTCACCCTCACCCAACAGCGCGGCCCATCCCCCCACGACCTCGGCCGCCGCCGCCTCCGCCGCCCTGGTGCAGGCCCAGCCGCGCTCGGTCAGCACGATCAGCCGGGCCCGCGCGTCCTGCGGATGCGGCCGGCGCTCGGCGTACCCCTTGCGCACGATCTCGTCCACCAGCTGACTCGCGGCCTGCTTGGTCACCCCGAGATGCACGGCGAGATCGGTGACCGTGGCCCCCTCCGGGGCGAGCCGGGCGAAGGCGAAGCCGTGCGCCGGCCGGAGATCGGCGAACCCGCGCGCGACGACCCCTTCGTGAATGCGTTGCGTGAGGTCACCGGCGACGGCGAGCAGGGCGGCGGACAGGGCCATGGCTTCGGAGTTCTGCACGGAGGCATTGAAACACCCTTGACAGGATGGTCAAGCAGCTTGACCATATAGTCAATCAGCTTGACCACTTGACCGGAGGCCACCGTCATGCCCGTCGTCCGCGCAGCGCAGTCCACGACCCATGAGATCCACGGCGCCCGCTTCGTCTCCTACGCCACCCCGCTCACCGGCAGCAAGGAACTGTGCGCGTGGCGCGGGGAGATCCCGGCGGGCACCAAGGCGCCCGCCCACACCGTCAACCGCGAGGAGATCTTCCATCTGCTCGTGGGTGAACTCCTGATCACCCTCGATGACCGCACCGACCGCATCGGTGCGGGCGACACGGTGATCGTCACCCCCGGCGCGACCCTCGCCGTGGAGAACCCGACCGACCACACGGCGATCTCCTGGGTCACCACCTCCATCGGCCTGGAGGCGGAGCTGGCGGACGGCACCCGCATCACCCCGCCGTGGGCCAACTGACGTACGGGCGAAGGAAGTCACGCCGCCAGCGCCCCCGACATCACCGCCCTGGGCCCGAACTTCGCCCGCGCACGGTCCGCGACCTCCTCGATCCGGCGGACCTTCTCGTCCACGGGGTCGAAGGTGAGCTGGCGGGAGGCCTGGTCGGCGGGGGCCAGGCCCTCGGCGCGCAGGGCGAGCCCGCGCACCCGGGCACGCTGCAGGCCGAGCGCCTCGTACATGCCGTAGGCCGCCTTCGCCAGGGCCGGCGAGTGCGCGGTCGGCTCCTTCAGGGTGCGGGTACGGAGGGTCGAAGTGGGGGTCCCCCCGCTCGAGCGAAGTCGAGAGTGGGGGAGGTCGGCGTAGCGCACGGTGAGGGTGAGGGTGCGGCAGATCCGCTCCATCGCGCGCAGCCGGGCGCCCAGCTCCTCGGCGGCGGACAGCAGCGCCCTGCGGTGCCGGTCGGGATCCAGCTCGTCGATCCCGAACGCCCGTTCCGTCATCAGCGACCGCGAGACGGCGTTCGGCACGACCCGGCCCCGGTCGATGCCGCTCGCCCTCTCGCGCAGCTCGCGGCCCGCCCGCGCGCCGATCAGCCGCTGGAGCGTGGACAGCGGCGCGCCGGCGACCAGCCCCAGGGTGTCCAGGCCGTACTCGCCCAGGGTGCGGGCGGTCGCCGCGCCGACGCCGGGCAGCGCGGACACCGGCCGTTCGGCGAGGAACTCCGCGATGCCGTCCGGGTCCTCGGGCACGGTGCACGTCACCCCGGGCCGGGCGTCCCGCAGCGCCGCGCGGGCCAGCATCGGCCCCGGACCGGCGCCGATCACGCAGTCGACGCCGTACCGCGCAAGCGCCCGTACCCGGATCACCGAGGCCAGCTCCACGGCGCTGCGCCCGAAGTACCGCTCGGCACCGCGCAGATCGGCCAGCGCCCCGTCCGGTGGCAGCGCCTCGACGACCGGGGTGAAGTCCTCCAGCAACCCGAGCAGTCCCGGCAGGGCCTCGTACATCGGCGGCAGCTGGAAACGTACGCAGAGAATGGTCATCCCGCACTCCCCGGACTCTGGTGCCACAACTTCCGTACGGCCGCGGGCCCTTGTGCGGCCTCCTGGCCGGCGGGCCGCAGATCGGCCCATGGATGCATCGCGTATCCGGTCGGCAGCTGGATCCGCCGCCCACCGGTCGGATCCTCGCCCCCGCCCTCGGCCACCGGCTCCGCGAGCCGCGCCGCCACCTCGTCGAGCCCGCCCGCGGCACGCAGTTCCACCAGCTCGGCGAGGTTCCAGGCGGCGGACCCCACCACGCTCAGACTGCGCGGACCGCGCCGCTGCACCACGCCACGCACCAGCAGCAGCCACGAGTGGAAGACGGTGTGGGCGCAAGCGTCGTGCGAGTCGTCGAAGAACGCCAGATCGACCAGCCCCGTGCCGTCGTCCAGCGTGGAGAAGATGACCCGCTTGCCGGAGCGGATCGGCGGGGTCTGGGTGGCCGCCTTGGCGCCCGCGACCAGCACGGTCTCGCCGTGCCGCACCTCGCGCAGCCGGCGCGCGGAGACCACGCCCAGCTCCCCCAGGAACTCCCGGTGGTCGTCCATCAGATTGCGCGAGGCATCCATGGACAGCACACCCAGCTCGGCGCTGAGCCGTTCCGCCGGCGTCAGATCCGGCAGCCCGGCCGACGCGGTCCTGCGGCCCCCGGCCAAGGGCAGTTGGCCGCCGCCACCGCTCCGGGCACCCCGGTGCAGCTCGGTCAGATGCAGCTGCAGATCCCGCCGGTTGGCACCGAAGGCGTCCAGGGCCCCCACCTGGGCGAGCCTTTGGGCCAGCGGACGGCTCGGCCGCCCCCGCTCCCAGAAGTCCACCAGCGAGGAGTACGGCTGCCCGTCCGCGATCCTCTTCGCCTCCGCCTCGCTGATGCCGTGCACATCGGAAAGAGCGAGCCGCAGCCCCCACACACCGGACTCGGACACCAGTTCGATCCGATGGGCGACCCCGGACACATTCACGTCCAACGGCAGGACCGGCACCCCGCGCCGCCGCGCATCGGCCAGCAGCAGCCGCTTCGGGTACATCCCCGGATCGTGCGTGAGCAGCCCGGCGTAGAAGGCGGCCGGGTGATGGGCCTTCAGCCAGGCCGACTGATACGTCGGCACGGCGAAAGCGACGGCATGCGCCTTGCAGAACCCGTACGACCCGAACGCCTCCACGATCTCCCAGGTCCGCAGAATCGTTTCCGCCCCATATCCCCGCGCCGCGGCCTGCTGCGCGAACCACACCTTGATCCGCCCCTGCGACTCCGGGTCGGACAGCCCCCGCCGCACCCGGTCGGCCTCGCCCCGGCCGCACCCGGTCATGATGGCGACGATGTCGATGACCTGCTCATGAAAGACGACGACGCCGTACGTCCCCTTCAACGGCTCTTCCAGATCCGGATGGGGATAGCGCACCGGCGCCCGCCCGTGCCGCGCCTCGATGAACGGCCGCACCATGTCGGCGGCGACAGGCCCGGGCCGGAACAGCGAGATGTCCACGACGAGATCATGAAAGGTACTCGGCTGCAGCCGCCCCACCAGATCCCGTTGCCCGGGCGACTCGATCTGGAAGCATCCCAGCGTCTCGGTGGACCGGATCAGCCGATATGTCTCCGGATCCCCCGGCGCCACCGCGTCCAGATCGATCCGCTCCCCGGTCACCCGCTCCACCTCGGCAACGGCGTGTGCCATCGCCGACTGCATCCGCACCCCCAGCACATCGAGCTTGAGCAGCCCGAGGTCCTCCACGTCCTCCTTGTCGAACTGCGACATCGGGAAGCCCTCGCCACTGGTCGGCACGACCGGCGTACGCGCGAGAAGCGAGGCGTCGGACAGCAGCACCCCGCACGGATGCATGGCGACCCCGCGCGGCAGGGCGTCGAGCGCCTCGACCAGCTCCCACAGCCTGCCGTACCGCGCCCCTTCCCGCTGAAGCTCCCTCGCGAGCCGCTTCAGCTCGGGCAACTCCTCCAGCGCGGCCCGCGCGTCCCGGGCCCGGATGTGCGGGAAGGACTTGGCGATCCGGTCGATCTCACCCGGGTCCATGGACAGGGCGGCCCCCACGTCCCGGATGGCGTGCCGCACCCGGTAGGTCTCCGGCATGGAAACGGTCGCGACCCGCTCCTCCCCGAACCGCCCGATGATCGCCCGGTACACCTCCAGCCGGCGCGCGGACTCCACATCGATGTCGATGTCGGGCAGCACCACCCGCTCCCTGGACAGGAAGCGCTCCATCAGCAGTCCGTGCTCGACCGGGTCGGCGTTCGCGATACCCAGAAGATGATTCACCAACGACCCCGCGCCGGACCCCCGGGCGGCGACCCGGATCCCCATCTCCCGCACGTCATCCACGACTTGAGCGACCGTCAGGAAATAAGAGGCGAACCCGTGATGACCGATGATGTCCAGCTCGTGGTGCATCCGCTCCCAGTACTCACGCCTGCCGCCGTACCCGAGCCGCACCATCCCCGCCACCGCCCGTGAGGCGAGCGCCCGCTGGGCGGTGCGACGGCCGGCGCCGACGAGATGCGCCTCGGGAAAACGAACCGTACCGATACCGAGGTCGCCCTCGGGATCGACGCGGCACTCGGCGGCCGTCGCCCGGGTCTGCTCCAGCAGCCGATGGGCGGTGTCCCGCCGGTACCCGGCGGCCTCCACCACCCGCTCGGCCACCCCCGTCATCGCCCGCGCGTCCTTCAGCCACGCCTCCCCGGAATCCAGCTCCCCGCGCGGGTCGATCGGCACCAGCCGCCGGGCGGCGTCCAGCACATCGGCGACAGGGCCCGCCCCCGGATCGGCGTACCGGACGGCGTTGCTGAGCACAGGCCGCACCCCCTGCTCGGCGGCGAACCCGACGGTACGGGCGGCGAGCCGCAGGGAACCGGGCCCGGTACCCGTACGCCCGTGCCAGACGGCCTCCAGGCGCAGGGCGTCGCCATAGACCTCGCGCCAGGGGGCGAGGAGCACGGCCGCACGGTCGGGGCGGCCCGCGGCCAGGGCCCGGCCGACGTCGGAGGCGGGCCCGAGCAGCACGGTCAGACCGTCACCGTGATTGCCGGACCAGGCCAGCAGGGGATCACCCGCCCCCGCATGCGCGGCCGTGACGAGCCGGCACAGATCGGCCCACCCCCGGGCCCCGTCCCGGGCGAGAAAGGTCACCCGAGGAGCCGACTCGTCCACAAAGGCCCCACCCCGCACGGGCACCCGCCGACGATCACGCCGTACGGGCTCACCCACCGCCAGATCGGCCCCGAAGACCGGCCGCACCCCCACCCCCGCACAGGCCTTGGCGAAGCGCACGGCCCCCGCGACGGTGTCACGATCGGCGAGAGCGAGAGCGTCCATCCCCCGCTCCGAGGCACGCCCGGCCAGCCGCTCCGGATGGGATGCCCCGTACCTCAGGGAGAACCCGGAGACGGTGTGCAGATGCGCGAAGCCCGGCACCCACACCTCCCGCACTCGTGAGCCCCGAACGGCTCTCGAACATCAGTTCCCTACTTCCGCCTCCACCATACCCCCATTCCCGAACATGTGTGCGACATCCATTCGACCGCCTCCCACCTGCGCAAACACCCACCCACCAGGGCAACGGCATACGACGAAGCCCCGCCCCCCATGCGCCGGGGGACGGGACTCCACGGAACGAACGATTCAGCCGATCTGCGCCCCCGTAGCGGACAGCGCGGCGGTGACCGGCTGGAAGAACGTCTCCCCGCCGGAGGTGCAGTCACCACTACCACCGGACGTCAGCCCGATGGCGTTGCTCCCGGAGAACAGCGAGCCGCCGCTGTCACCGGGCTCGGCGCACACATCGGTCTGGATGAGACCGCTGACGCTGCCCTCCTGGTAGTTCACCGTCGCGTTCAGCCCGGTGACCGTACCGTCGTGCACATGGGTCGTCGACCCACTGCGCGTCACCTTCATCCCCACCGTGGCTTCGGCGGCACCGGTGATCTTCTGGGTGGACCCGTTGTACAGGTCGACCTCGCTCGGGTGGTCCACCGAGGCCGTGTACTTCACCAGACCGAAGTCGGTCCCCGGGAAGTGGGACTCCGCGTTCTGGCCGATCTCCTTGCCGCTGGAGTCCGACCAGGCGGAGATCGCCGCGGTGCAGTGCCCGGCGGTCAGGAAGTACGGCTGCCCGCCCTTGACCACGTTGAACCCGAGCGAGCACCGCCCGCCGGAACCGCTGATCGCGTCACCGCCGGCGATGAAGGGCTTGAACTCCGCCTTCGACCGCTTCAGTGCCGCCTTGCCGCCGAGCCCGTCGACCACCTTGCTCAGCTTGGCCCACTCCGCGCCGGACACCGTCTTGTCGGCGGTGACGACGACCTTGTTGCTCACCGGGTCGGTCGCCCATGACGTCCCCGGTATGGTCGCGTCCTTCTGCAACGTCGTGCGCGCCCCGTCGAGCGCGGCGAGCGAGTGGGTGACGAGTCTCGCCTTGGCTCCGGCCGCCTCGACGGTGTGCGCGGCACCCTGGTCGAGCACGTTGACGACGAGACTCCTGGCCTGCGCGTCGTAGTAGCTGCCGGCGGCGTCGGAGCCGAGGTTCTTCAGCAGGGTGGAGGCGAGGTTTCCGGCCGCCGGAGCGGACAGTACCTTCAGCTCCGGAGCCGACTTCACGGGCTCACTGGCGTTCGCATTCTGCAAGGTGACACCCGCGGCGACGAGTGCGGCGATTCCCGCTCCGGCCAGGGCGGCCCGCCGCCCGGGTATGCGTCGATGCTTCAACTCACGTCCTCCTGTGGGGGGATGGTCCGCGAGTTGTGGGGACTCCACGGACCGGAAGGCTGGTTGACGAG
This sequence comes from Streptomyces sp. NPDC052101, assembly GCF_040680235.1. NCBI lineage: Bacteria > Bacillati > Actinomycetota > Actinomycetes > Kitasatosporales > Streptomycetaceae > Streptomyces > Streptomyces sp. NPDC052101. The sequence goes on along the minus strand of NZ_JBFAWH010000018.1, from coordinate 55,581 downwards.
GGCCTACTCTTCCGAACGGCACAGGGAGCACACAAGGTTGACTTCAGGACGCGCGTAGAGAGTGCTTACGCCCCCCACTTCGCTTGACCGTGCACAGTCATGTCAGGAAAGTTCGCACAGCAAACACCATGCGCAAGTGACCCACCCCGAACAGTGACCACACCCGCTGGCCGAAACCGAACGGCCCCCGCACGCCCAACGGCATGCGGGGGCCCACCGGACCGTCAGGGCAGCGTGACCCCGTAGTAGTTCAACGCCTCGGTGACCGGCTGGAAGAACGTCGTACCACCGGTAGTGCAGTCACCACTGCCCCCGGACGTCAGACCGTACGCCACGGTACCCGCGTACAGCGGGCCACCACTGTCGCCGCCCTCGGCGCACACCGTGGTCTGGATCAGCCCGGACACGATGTCGCCGCTGCCGTAGTTGACGGTGGCGTTCAGCGCGGTGACCCGGCCGCTGTGCGTCCCGGTGGTGGAACCGCGCCGGTACACGGTCGCGCCGACGGACGGGGTCGCCGCGCTCGTGATGGACTGGCTGCCCACGGAACTCGGGTGCTCGATGGAGGAGTTGGTGTACCGGACCAACGCGAAGTCATTGCCCGGGAAGCTGTAGCCGACATTGGTGCCGAGCACCGTGCTGTGGCTGGAGTTGCTGTACCAGGTGGAGGCCACCTGGCCGCAGTGACCGGCGGTGAGGAAGTAGTAGGTGCCGCCGTTGTGCACGTTGAAGCCGAGCGAGCAGCGGTAGGAGCCGCCGTAGATGGCGTCCCCGCCGGTGATGAGCTTGCTGAACCTGCCGGGGGTGTGCTTGATGGTGAGCGCGCCCGCTTCGGCGCCGGCCTGTCGCTTGATCTTCGCGATCCCGACCTTGGACACCGTGCTGTCGACGGTGACGACGACGCGGTTGGTCCTGCTGTCCACCGCCCAGGCCGTGCCGGGTACGTCGGCCTTGAGGACGGAGTTGTCGGCCTTGCTGAGCTGGGCTGCACTGAAGGTGTCGTTGTCGCCGGCGTTCGCGGTGGGGGCGGCGAACGCGGCTGCGGCCAGGAGACCGGTGGCCACGGCGATCAGCCGGGTCCGTCTCGCGGTGTCGTTGCGGGGAGTGATGCGCTTGATCCTCACTTGTCGTTCCCTCCCAGGGGAAGTCGGGGGCCCGCGTGGGGTCGGGGCCCGTGAGGCGCAGCCAGGGGGCTGGCCCGGATTCCGAACACGCATGCCCCCTGGCAAGCGCTGAGGGGGAGTATTCGGCCGAACGACCGGTCGCCACAAGGGTGCCTTTCGGCCGTAGGACTTTAAACCACTCTTACGCGGCAGCTCTTGACATCCGCTCAGCACACGCTGATGACGGTCCGACACACCCCGATAATCAGCCAAACGCACGATGGCACCGGCCCGGCACACCCGACCGTCAGCCCGGCACCCCCCCATCAGCCCAGCGTATGCCCGCCCGGAGGCGACCGAGTCGGGGGGTGCCGACGAAGGACTGCCCGCCGCTCACGATCACGGTCTCCCGGGGGCGCACCCGGACAGGTCCCTCCCCTGGATCCGTTCCAGCGCGCGCAGCGCGTACGTGGCCGCGGGCATCACCTTCAGGCCCCGCGGAGCGCGGCCGTGGGCCGCGAGCCGTCGTCCGAGGTCGGTGCGGCGGCCGGCTCCCGTGCCTCCCCCGACTCCCCGGCCTGGATGATCACGGGATGTCCCTGCGGGGAGCGGGGCAGCCCGAACCCGGCGAACGGCCGCGGCATCCCGTCGGACGTCCAGGAGCACCACAACTCCCGTCCGACCGCGATGAGTTCGACGCGCCGGCCCGCCGGGTCGCACGGTGGTGTCCTCGCCCGCCGGGAACCGGGCCGCTCCCGGTCAGGGCGCTCCCCGGCCCCGGCGTACCGGCCCGGCGGGCCGGGCGAGGCCCAGGTGCTCGCGCAGAGTGCTGCCCGGGTAGAAGGTGCGGAACAGGCCGCGGTGCTGGAGCACCGCCACCGTGCCGTTGACCAGCCGCTCCAGGTCACGGCGCGGGTCGACGGGGACGAGGTGGAAGCCGTCGGTGACACCGTCGGCGTGCCAGCCCGCGACCAGTTCGGCGAGATCGACCGGACCGCCCCGGTACAGCGGCCCCCGCACGGTGGGGCGCGGGCCCCCGCCGCCGTGTCCGGGTTCGGCGGCGTGCTCTCCGTCACCGAGGTCGACCAGCAGGCTGACCAGGATCCGCAGGCCGTCCGGGTCCCGCCCGAACCCGACGGCCAGAGCGCGCAGTTCCTCGCGTACGGCGGTGGCCTGTGCCGGGGTCACGGCGCGCACCAGGGCCACGTCCGCGTACCGGGCGGCGACGGTACGGGCCGGGCCGTCGGTGGCGTCGACCACGCGGACGGGGTGGCCCTGCGGCGGCCGGGGCAGGGTCGAGGGGCCCCGGACCGGGAAGGCGGTGCCGGTGAGGTCGACGCGGTGCAGCTTGTCCCGGTCCAGGAAGCGGCCGGTCGGCACGGACCGGATTCCGGCGCCGTCCTCCCAGCTGTCCCACAACCGCGCGGCCAGGTCGGCGACTTCGCCCGCCTCGTCCCCGCCGGTGGACACGCCGATCCGCCAGCCGGCCCGGCCGCGGCTGGCCCGGTCCAGCGTCGCCACGGCGGCCCGCACCCGGAAGGGCTCGGTGCGGGTGGTGGTGACGGTCGGGACCAGGCCGATGCGCCGGGTCGCGGGCGCCGCCCGGGACAGCACGCCGAGGGCGTCGGGCCCCTGCCGGCCGAGGGAGTCGTCCAGCGTCACGAAGTCCAGCCCGCCGCGCTCGGCGAGCCGGACCAGCTCGACGCAGGGCTCGGCGCCGAAACAGCCGGGCAGATCGACGGCGGCGGCGAGATGCGGCAGCCCACGACGGTACGAAGCACCCATCCTCACAGCACCTTCGCCAGGAACGCCCGCGTCCGCTCCCCGCGCGGGCCGAAGCTCTTGTGCACCGATCTGATGTCGGCCATGACGCTCATCGCGCGAGTTCCTTTACGGGTGTCGTACTGAGGAAGGCCAGCACCGCACGGGCGGTCGCGTCGTTCTGCCGGAACGCGGCCCCTCCGGTGCGCGGCCGGGTGAAGGCGCCGGGGGTACGGGCGTCGGTGAAGGGGCCGAGCGCGAAGCGCCGCGGATGCGGCCGTCCGGCGCCGTCGAGGATCCGGCCGTCGGCGGGATCGGTGCGGAGCAGTCCGTCGGGGGTCTCGGCGGCGCCGTCGGCGTGCAGTTCGCGCAGCAGGCTGTCGCGGGCCCGGCCGACGGCGGGTTCGGGCAGCCGGGCCTCGACCAGCGCCCGGGCCTCGACCGAGAAGCCCGGCACGGTGGGACTGGCGGCCCGGAACACCCCGTTCTCGGCGCTGACGGTCATGTCGGCGCCGACGAACCGGAGCAGGCCGGCCCGGGACAGCGCGAGCATCTGCCGCAGCCGGGGTCCGGGCGGCCCGGACGCCAGATAGCTGAAGAAGCCGTGCCACCGGGGGCCGGTGTTCCCGAGCCGCACGAGCTGCCCGTAGACGGAGAGCAGCCCGAGGAAGACACCCAGATCCGCACTGTGGGAAGGATCGTGACGGCGGTTCAGGTCCGCCTCGACATAGCCGCGCAGGCTCTCCTGGAACGCTTCGTGCGAGGTGTGGCGGACGCCGTCCAGCGGGTGGTCGAGCGCGGCGAGGTCGAGGCGGTCGGCCGGGTCGGGTACGGCGGCGGCGATGAGCGCGCGCAGCTCGGCGGGGTCGTCCGCGGCCGCGTACTTCTCCTCGAAGTCGGCCCAGGCCATCGCCGTACGTCCGGCGTGGGCGGTGAACAGCCGGTGGTAGTGGGCGAAGCCCAGCTCCTTCTCCACCAGCGGCCACACATCGCGCCGGAAGTCGAGGCGGTCCGGTCTCGCCAGCAGGGCCTCGATCTCGGGCGGCCCGAGGAAGCGGGGCAGCGGGGGCCGGTCGCCGGTCCAGCCGTAGCCGATCTTCGAGTGGTACGGCACTCCGCGCCGCGAGCCGACGTAGAGCACCGGCTCCTGCCCGGAGGACAGATAGGTGCCGTCCTCGTACCGCCCGCCGCGGCCCTCGGTGAGCAGCACCATCAGGTCGACGAAGGCCAGCCCGAAGCCCCGTACGAGCACGGGTTCGCCGGGCCGCAGCGCGGACAGGTCGCTGTCGGCGGTGAAGTCGGGCGGCAGGTGCACCAGGCCGTGTGCGCGGGCGTGGGCGGCCAATGCGGCTTGTTCCGCGTCGAGTTCGGCGTCGAGGTGGCCGAGGGCGAGGATCACCAGGTCGGCGAGGAGGGGGCGTGGGCGGTCCTCCAGCCACACCTGCTGGCGGCCTTCGCGCGGGCCGCTGACCCGCAGCGCGCGCCGGGCGTGGTGGTGGACGGTGATGCCCCCGGGCAGCTCGGCCAGCGCGCGCTCGTACACATGGCGCAGATAGCGGCCCTGGAGCCGCCGGTCGGCGAAGGTGCTGCCGTCCAGGCCGGCCCACTCGTGCAGGGTGGGCCCCTCGCGCACCGGGCCGGCCATGGTCACCGTCTCGTCGGTGAACATGGTGACGTCCTCGGCGTGCGAGTTCATCCACAGCAGGGGCGACTGCTCCTGGCGCCAGATGCGGCCGCCGCCCGGCGGATGCGGGTCGACCAGATGGATGTCGAGGCCCGAACCGGCGTACAGCTCGGGCGCGTTGGCGGCGATGCGTTCCAGCAGTCCGGTAGCCCGCGGCCCGGCTCCCACGATCACCAGCTGCGGCCTCACCGGGCGCTCCCCGGGATGACCTGGTGGGAACGACCGGCTGTTCTGGATGTCGGATGGCATGCGAAGGCTCCGTGACGCGAGAGTCAGGTCGGTGCCTTCACACGGACGCGCCGTGCGGCGCGGATACGGCCGAGCCCCTCAGCAGGGCCGTCCACCGAGAGTACGTGGGCGTTTCCCGCACCTGTCAAGGCTGTCCGAACTGTGAGCCGTACGTCTCACGTCAGTTGACGCCACACCGGATGCCTGTTCCACTTGCCCCATGCATCCACAGCAGTGGCTGGTCACCCGCTCCCACATCGACTTCGGTCGCGTGTGGTCCTGTTCCTGTTGAGCTGACCCCCTGCGTGTGCCTGCCCTCCGGGCGGGCGTGCCCGCGTTCTCCCTCCTTTTCCTCGCCTTCACACGCGCGCCCCTCCCCTCCCTTTCATGCTTCTGTCACAGCCCGCAGTCACAGCCGGAGCAGCATTCACAGCACTCGCAGCACTCACAGACCTGGCAGCACGACAGGTCGCAGTCGCAGTCGCAGTTGGCGCAGCACCCCTCGCGCCTCTTCCGCGACCAGGGTCCCTCGAACTCGTCGGCGCAGCACACCTTGCAGGTGCAGCACAGACCGAGCGCGGCCGCGCAACCGGCCCAGAAGCCCCGCTTGTCCGGGCGCGGCGGCTGCCCGCCGAAGGGATCGCCGTACGGGTGCCCGGGAGCCTGGGGCACGTGGTGTCCCGGCGGCGGTCCGAAGGAGGCCTCGGGTGTGTGTCCGCACGACGAAGTGCCGAACGCCCGGTCCACGGAACGCTCCAGCTCGTGCACGAGCAGCAGATGGACGAGCTTGCCGTCGGCGAACTCGGCCTCGCGCAGGGCGAGCCGGATGCCGTGCACGGCGTCGTCGGCGAGCCGGCGGACCTCGGTCCTGGACGTGCCCGTGGCGGTGAGCGGGTTCCAGGCGCCCGCCAACACGTCGGTGTGCTGGTCCTCCACGGCGTCCAGCAGATGCGCGAGCCGCCCGAAGAGCCGTCCGGCCTCGGCGAGCGGCTGGGCGTTGCCCGGCCGTCCGGCCAGCATCGCGGTGTGGGCGAAGGCGGCGGCGGTCGCGGTCTCGGTCGGCTCGGTGACGGCAAGGATCGGCGTACCGGGTCCGGCGAGGCTCTCCAGGCCGAGTTGCCGGTCCACGGCCTCGACGAGGACAGCGGTGTCGAAGCCGATCGCGGCGCCGCCGCGGGCGCCGGCTCTGCCCCAGCCCGCGGCGAGGCGACGCGCGGCGGCAGCGACCGGTTCGCGGGCCAGCAGCCCGTCCCCGTCGGCGACATGGTCGCGGACCTTCGCCGCGGCGAGTACCAGCGAGACGGCGGCGGCCAGTCGCGCGCCCTCGCCCCGGGCGACCGACGCGGTGCGCATCCCACGCAGCGCGCACGGCCCGGCCGTACGGCGGCCGTCGGCGGTCGGGCCCGTCTGAGCATCCGTCAGAACCGAGAGCAGAAGGCCGTCATAGTTGGTCACGATCCGCGCGAACTGCCCGTGATCGCGGCGCAGTGCGAGACAGAGCCCGCACAAATGCGCCATCCACTCGGCCTTGAGACGTTCACCGAGCCGATGAGAGCACGGTCTGACGATTCCGAACACGACGATCCCCCGTGGTGTGGTACGACGTTGGCGTTCACCCGTACGCGCTGGGCATCACCCGTCCGCCGCCGACAATCATATTTCACTCTCAGTCAGCAGCCGTACGAGTCCGCACCCTTGGGACACAAGGACTCTCGACGGATCGGTTGTGCACCAGTACCGTCACAAACCCCCCGCGCGGCGTCTATCCACTTGGCGCGCCGTCCGCATCATGGATGACCATAGGGATGCGGAAAGCAAGAAGGACCGGTGTGAGAGGAGGCGTCCATGGGATCGGTACGCAAGGCGAGTGCGTGGCTCGGCCTCGTCGACGACAACGATGACGAGCGTTACTACGACGACGAGTACTCCGAGGGCTCCGAGTCCGGGGACGCCTGGGTCACGGACCCCCGGGTGAAGGTGGCCACGGACACGGCCGAGGAGAAGGGCCGCCGGATCGGCACGGTCACTCCGGACAGCTTCCGGGACGCCCGCGCCATCGGCGAGCTGTTCCGGGACGGCGTCCCGGTCATCATGAACCTCACGGCGATGGAGCCCGCCGACGCCAAGCGCGTGGTGGACTTCGCCGCGGGGCTCATCTTCGGTCTGCGCGGCTCGATCGACCGCGTCTCCAACCGGGTGTTCCTGCTGACGCCCGCCGACACGGAGATCATCAGCGGTGAGGCGTCCGGCCACCGCGACGACGGCTTCTTCAACCAGAGCTGAGGCAGGGCCGCTCGCCGGCCCTGCCTCCCCGCAGGCTCACCGGAAGGCGTCGAGCCCGGTGAGCGCCTTGCCCAGCACGAGCTGGTGCATCTCGACGGTGCCCTCGTAGGTGAGCACCGACTCCAGGTTGGTCGCGTGCCGCATCACGGGGTATTCCAGGGAGATCCCGTTGGCACCGAGGATCGTCCGTGCCGTACGGCAGATCTCGATCGCCTCGCGGACGTTGTTGAGCTTGCCGAAGCTGACCTGCTCGGGACGCAGGCGGCCGGCGTCCATCCGCCGCCCCAGATGGTGGGCGAGCAGAATGCCCTTGTGCAGTTCGACCGCCATGTCGGCGAGCTTGGCCTGGGTGAGCTGGAAGCCGCCGATGGGCCGCCCGAACTGCTCCCGCGACTTCGCGTAGTCCAGCGCCGCCTCGAAGCTGCTGCGCGCCGCGCCCATCGCGCCCCAGACGATGCCGTACCGGGCGTGGGACAGACAGCTGAGCGGGCCGCGCAGTCCGGTGACCTCCGGGAGTACGGCGCTGGCCGGCAGGCGTACGTCGTCCAGGACGAGTTCGCTGGTGACGGAAGCGCGCAGGGACCACTTGTGCTTGATCTCGGGCGCCGAGAAGCCGGGGCTGTCGGTGGGGACGGCAAAGCCGCGGATGCCGTCCTCGGTCTGCGCCCAGACCACGGCCACCCCGGCCACCGACCCGTTGGTGATCCACATCTTGCGGCCGCTGAGCACCCAGTCGGTGCCGTCGCGCTTGGCGTGGGTGCGCATGGCGGCGGGGTCGGAGCCGTGGTCGGGCTCGGTCAGTCCGAAGCAGCCGATCACCTCGCCGGCCGCCATGCGCGGCAGCCACTGCTGCTTCTGCTCCTCGCTGCCGAACCGGTGGATCGCGTACATGGCGAGGGAGCCCTGCACGGAGACCAGGGACCGGATGCCGGAGTCCGCCGCCTCCAGCTCCAGGCAGGCCAGGCCGTACTGCACGGCGCTCGCCCCCGCACAGCCGTATCCGCTGAGCGACATGCCGAGCGCCCCGATCCCGCCCAGCTCCCTGGCCAGCTCGCGGATGCCGGGCAGCTCCCCCTTCTCGTACCACTCGGCGATGTGGGGCAGCACCCGGTCCGCCGCCCAGGCCCGCACGGTGTCCCGCACGGCCAGGTCTTCCGGCTCCAGCAGGTCGTCGATCCCGAGCGGGTCGGCGGGATCGAAGGGTGGCACCTTCGCTGACACCTTCGCAGGCACCTCCGCTGGCACCTTCGCAGGCAACTTCGAGGACGCGGACATGGGACACCCTCCGGCACACGGGAACGCGGCGAAAACTAGCACCGCTAGTCACATTTTTGCCGCCGACGTTACGGTGCGCTGTCCCGCACGTCCAGTACGTCAGGCCGTTACGCGGGCCTCCGCCACATCCCGCGGCGCGGGCAGCTCCACCGCAGCCACGGGCTCCGCGCACTGCATGACCCGCGGCAGCCGCAGCGCCATCACCGCGCCCAGCAGCAACAGCACCGCACTCACCAGCAGCGTCACATGCAGCCCGTGCACGAAGGAGTCCCGCGCGGCCCGGCGCAGCGCCGCCCCGGCGGGTCCGCCGAGGCGTCCGGCGACGTCGTAGGCCTCGCCGAGCGAGTGCCCCGCCGCGTCCGAGGCCTGTCGCGGCACGCCCGGCACCGCGCGCAGACCGGGGGTGTAGGCCGCGTTCATCACACTGCCGAGCAGTGCTATGCCGATGCCCGCGCCGAGCTGGTACGACGTCTCGCCGATCGCCGCCGCGCCGCCCGCCTGCGCGGCCGGGGCCTCGCTGAGCATCGACTCGTAGGCCCCGAACAGCGTGGTCTCCAGGCCGAAGCCGAGCAGCACGAAACCGGACAGCAGCAGCGGCGCGTTGTCGGTGCCGCCCATCGCGGTGAGCGTCAGGACCGCGGCGGCGGTGAGGAAGAAGCCGACGCACACCATCCGGCGCGGCCCGAAGCGGCGCAGCATCCGCGCGCCCGCCAGGCCCGCCGCCATCGCCGCGATGGTCAGGGGCAGCAGCCTGAGGCCGGTCTGCAGCGGGGAGAGTCCGAGCACCAGCTGCAGATACTGGGCGGCGATCAGCTCCAGTCCGACGAGCGCGAGCATCGCCAGCACGATGCAGCCCACCGAGGTGCTGAACGCGGGCCGGCCGAACATCCGCAGGTCCACCAGCGGATGCGGGTGCCGCCGCTGCCGCCGTACAAAGAGGATGAGGAGGGCCGTGCCGGTCAGCAGCGGCAGCGCGGTGAAGGGGCCGGCCGAGGCCGCTGTGCCGCCCAGCTGCTTCACCCCGAGGACGACACCGAAGAGACCGCCGGCCGCCAGCAGGGCGCCGACCACGTCCCAGGGGACGCTGCGGTCGCCGCGGGACTCGGGCAGCAGGATCCGGCCGACCGGCAGGCTGACCAGCATCAGCGGGATGTTGACGAGGAAGACCGCGCCCCACCAGAAGTGCTCCAGCAGGAAGCCGCCGAGCAGCGGGCCGACGGCCGCGCCGACGGCGGCCACCGCGCTCCAGATGCCGATGGCGAGCGCGCGCTCGCGCCGGTCGGGGAAGACCTGGCGCAGGATCGACAGGGTCGCCGGCATGATCATGGCGCCGCCCACGCCGAGCAGGGCGCGGGCGAGGATCAGCGCGGGGGCCGTCGGCGCGAAGGCGGCCATGGCGGAGGCGACGCCGAACAGGCCGTAGCCGAGCAGCAGGACGCGCCGGCGGCCGATGCGGTCGCCGAGGGTGCCGAAGAGGATCAGCAGCGAGGCGCAGACCAGCGGATAGACGTCGACGATCCAGAGCAGTTCTATGGCGCCGGGCTTGAGGTCCTCGGTGACGGCGGGTACCGCCACATGCAGCACGGTCGCGTCGAGCGCGACCAGCAGCAGGCTGACGCAGAGGACGACGAGGACGACCCAGCGGTTGGTACCGGCCCCGGCCGCCCGACGGCGCTGCCGAACGGCAGCCGTGGTCGTCCCGGACATGTACGTACCTCCCAGATGTGCCGCGCGCGGGGCGGACCGACGGGGTGGGGACTCCCTGTCGTACGGCCGGAGAGGAGCGGGGTCTCCGGCCCGCGCAAACCCACGCGGGTGACTCGTCAGCGTACGCGAGTTCGCCTCGGGGACACGTGGCGGACCTCTCACACGCAGGACCGAACCCGTGTGGCGTACGCCACAGCGCTCTCCCTCGACCACGCCCCGGCGGCCGGTCCGGTTCCACCGCCGGTCGATAATCGAGTCCGTGACCGATCTTGAAACGCGCGCGGCTCCACCCCGCGCCCCGCTGCCGCGCCGGGCGGCCCCGGCCCTCCTGGGCTATGCGGCGGTCCGCGCCCTGGGGCTGGTCGTGCTGGCGGTGTGGAGCGCCGCGCGCGGCAAGAGCGCGTACACCTTGCTGACCGCGCGCTGGGACTCGCTCTGGTACACCCGGGTCGCCGGGCCGGGGTACGGCTACGAGGTACGGCTGCCGAACGGCGACGTGCACTCCGACCTGGCGTTCTTCCCGCTGCTGCCCTGGCTGGAGCGGGCGCTGCACGCGGTGACGCCGCTGTCGTACGCGGACGCCGGTTTCGTCGTCAGCCTGCTCGCCTCGCTCGCCGCGGCCTGCGGGATCTTCGCGGTCGCCGACCGGGTGTACGGCCCCCGCGCCGGGATCTGCGCCGTACTGCTGTGGGCCGTGCTGCCGGTCGGGATCGTGCAGTCGATGGCGTACAGCGAGTCGCTGTTCACGGCACTGGCGGCCTGGTCGCTGTACGCACTGCTGACCGGCCGATGGGTCTGCGCCGGCACGCTGGCCGCACTGGCGGGGCTGACCCGGCCGGTCGGGGCGGCGGTCGTCGCGGCGGTGTGGGTGGCGGGCGTGCTCTCGTTCGTGCGAGACAGAAGCACGTCGCGTACGCCCGGCGCGCGGGAAACCGAGGGCGCCATCTCTCACGCCCCCTCCACCTCCTTCACAACTCCCGCCACCCCCGCACCATCCGTCACCTCTCACACCACCCCCGCACCACCCGCCGCCCCCCGCGCACGGGTGGCCCTCGGCATGGTCATCGCGCCGCTCGGGGCCGCCGGCTATGTGCTCTGGGTCGGACGGCGGACCGGGCGGGGGCTGTTCGGTTACCTGGACGTGCAGGCCGGATGGCGCAACGGTTTCGACGGGGGTTACGCATTCGCACGCTTCGTGGCCGACAAGTTCACGTCATTTCCGGCCGCTCTCGCCGGGGTCAGCCTGATCGTCGGGGTCGCCCTGCTGCTGTGGCTGTACGTGATCGGCATCCGCCGGCGCCAGCCGGTGGAACTCCTGGTGTACACGGGTGTCGTCCTCGCGCTCGCCCTGTGCGCGTCGAGCTACTTCGGCTCCAAGCCGCGGCTGCTGATGCCCGCCTTCCCGGTACTGTTCCCGCTCGCCTGCTCCCTCGCCCGGCTGCGTACGAGCCGATCCGTGCTGGTCATCGCCGTGTTGGCGATCGGCTCGGCGATCTACGGCGCGTTCTGGCTGAACGGTTCCGGTCCTCCATGATCAACATCGACGGCCGATGACGCACCGGAAAAATCCGTGCCAGGGCCGGGTTAACGCATTCATAAGCCCCATATAAACAACGCCCGGCATGATCAAAGGAATTGAACGGAACGGCCTCGCGAGATTGCGGAATCCCTGGAATTCGGACCGCCCTTGAGAGGTTTGCCACATCACATCGTCATCACAAAGACGCTGTTTCGACGGGGTTCACAGCTCACTCGCTGTAACGTCGATTGGGTGCGTACCGAACGAAACCTCACCCGGCGTCTGGACCGGGTGTTCGCCAGACTCGACCGTGAGCCGGAACGACCGGCCCACATCGATGTGCCAAGGATGAGCCGCCACCGGGTCGTTCTCTTCACCGCGACCCTGGCTTTCTACCTGGCGATCGTGTGGGCCGTGGTGATCACGTCCTGGCTGGTCCGGCTCGACTGGCAGGTCATGTTCTTCCGGCCGTACCAGCAGTGGCCGCAGATCCACGCCTTCCTCGACTACTACGTGGTGCTCGGCCAGCGCGGCCCCACCGCCGTGATGGTCGCGGCCTGGCTCGGCTGGCGCTCCTGGCGGCAGCACACCCTGCGTCCGCTGCTCACCCTGGCCGCCTCCCTGCTCCTGCTGAACATCACGGTCGGCGCCGCCAAACTCGGGATGGGGCGCCTCGGTCCGCACTACGCGACCGTGATCGGCTCGAACGAGATGGGCCTGGGCGGCGATATATTCCCCAGCGGCCACACCGCCAACGCGGTCGTGACCTGGGGCATCCTGGCCTATCTGGCCTCCACCCCGAGAGCGCGCCGCTGGCTGTCGGCGCTGTCCGCGATCACGGCGCTGGGCGTCGGCCTCACCACCGTCTACCTCGGTACGCACTGGCTGAGCGACGTGCTGCTGGGCTGGGCCGCGGGCCTGCTGATCCTGCTCGCCCTGCCGTGGTTCGAACCGCTGATCGCGAGGGCCGAGACCGCGCTGTTCGATCTGCGCGACCGCTTCCGCGCCCGCCGTGGCCGGCCCGTGCCGGAACCGGCCGTCCCGGTCACACCGGTGGTGCTCAGGCCGCGCGGCGCACCCGCCGAGCAGACGACCCCGGCGCGCGAGCCCGTCGCCACGACGCGCGCCTCCCGGGGGATGGCGCATCTGGCCCCGGGACCGCACACGGCCCGTTCGGAGCGCACCCCGGTCACCCCGGCGGGCAGCCGCCGCCCGCCGCACGCCGACCGCCTCCCGCGCGGCACCGCCCAGCCGGCCCGCCCCCTGACCGGCGGCTGACGGCTCGCACGGCGGGGTCCGGTACGCACACCACCCTTGCGGCACAGGCGAAGGCCCCGCTCCCCGTCGACCGGGAGCGGGGCCTTCGCCGTCCCTGGGACGGGCCTCGCGGGGCGACCGGCCGGCGCGGCGGTCAGCCTTTCCAGGCGCGGGCCACCCGGCCGTCGCGCACCTCGAAGTTCAGCCGCCCCGTCCGGTACTCCATGGTGATGATCGCGTCCGGTGGCAGCGACCGTACCGTCGACCAGCCTCGCTGCCGGGCGAGCCGCTCGGCGTTCGCGGCGTCGAGGCCGACGTACCCGTCCGGACTGTCCTGGGGCTCCGCTGGCGGAGTGGGAATCGGTGCCATGCCGCCACGCTAGGCGGCAACCGGCGGTGGCGGAAGCCGGGGCGCGGCCGGGTAAGAGTCGTATCCGACTACGGTCACACTTCTGTCACAGCTCCCGGGCCGCGTTCCCTTCGAACTCCGTCACACGTACGGGGGTTTCCGTTGGGCTCGCCGGAGGAATCCAACGGAATTCACGGGCCCCGGATCACTCCTTCTCATTACCCGGCGGAAAGGGCCGGAACGGGGATCCGGGCGGGACCCGGGAATCAGGATTCCCCGCCCAATCCGGTGCCACGCCAGGGCAGCTGACGCCGCATGGGAATTTCACGTATTCCACACATGCCCGCCGGAGCGGCGGTCCGGAACCGGGCTCATCGGGATGCGCGGGGACGCGGACAGCCGCTGCCCTCGGCGGGGACAGCGGCTGTCGTGGGCGGACCGGGCGGGGCTCAGAGCGCGAGGCGCTGGCCGGGCACGATCAGGTTCGGGTCGTCGCCGATGACCTTCTTGTTAGCGGCGTAGATCCGCTGCCAGGTGGTTCCGTGGCGGGCCGCGATGGCGCTCAGGGTGTCGCCCTCGCGCACGGTGTAGTCACCGCGGGCGTCGCCGCCGCGGCCGGTGTGGACCGCCGGGCGTTCCGACGTCCTCGCCGGGGCGGAATGCGTCGAAGCGGACGTCGTCGGGGCGGACTCGGCCGGGGCTGACTTCGTCGTCGCGCCGCCGTTCGAGGCCGTCGTGCCGGAGGAACCGGTGTGGTTCGCCGCGGGGGCGGCGCCATAGGCTCCGGCGCGGCCCGAGCAGACCGGCCAGGCGCCCCAGCCCTGGGCCTGCTGGACCCTGGTGGCGACGGCGATCTGCGCGCTCCTGGAGGCCTGGTCGGCCGTCGGGGCGTAGGCGGAGCCGCCGTACGCGCGCCAGGTGCCGGCGGAGAACTGGAGCCCGCCGTAGTAGCCGTTGCCGGTGTTGATGTGCCAGTTGCCGCCGCTCTCGCACTGGGCGATGCGGTCCCACACCCCGTTGTCCGCCGCTGCGGCGTTGCCGGTGACGGCCAGCAGTCCCAGCGGGGCCAGCAGGGCGGCTCCGGCGAGCGCGGCCGTCGTACGGCCCTTGCGGGCGCCGTCGGGACGGGCGGTGTTGCGGGTGGTATCGGCACACTCGGACATGTAATTCCCTCTCCACGAACCCGGGTTCCCCCAGGCGGCGCACGCCTCGTCGCGCAGGAGCGCGGTTCGCCGTGCCCGCCCCGTCCGCCGTGCCGGTGCCGGCGTTGCTGCTCTGCCGGTGCCGGACGGTGGTCGTACCCGAGCGGTGCTCGTTGCACACGGCGGAGGAATGTAGGGAGGACGAGCGGCTGGAATCAACCAACTCCCTGTCATTCGAGGCCAGTTGCCTGTTACCGAGGGTATCGGCGATTTTCGGCCACCCACTACATCCGATAATTTTCGGATTTGTCGACCAGCCACCGAGGCCACCTGTGAGCCACTTCACCTCTTCAAGTTCCTTGACTTGGCAACGAGTTGACCGTGAGTAGCGGATTCCGCACATGATGTGACCGAGTGCGCTGATTGGTTCGAACCGGTTGTCCTCGGGGCGTGACCCCCACCACAGGACGTCCGTTGTCTTCTTCATGAGCCCGGAACCCCGGGACTCATCGGCCGGGAGCCACCCGGCCGACCCAGCAGCGCATCCCGAGGGAGCCACCGTGCCGCGCATGCTCGACGTCAGTGACGCCGTACGCGCCGAGATCGGCGACGAAGAAGCCGACCGGCTGCTCGCCGGAGAGAACGCACCGGGCAGCTACGACTGCACCTCCTGCCGCACCCCGGGCGACTCCGAGCAGGAGCGCACCAGCACCGTACTGTTCGTCGGCGACGAGACCGCCGTGCTCGCCTTCGCCCATGCCAGCTGCCTGCCCTCGCAGGTCGTCCAGGTCACCGAGGAGCAGCTGCGGGGCGCCGTCCGGTCCATCGGCGGTGTGGCCGGCGGCGCCGTCGCGGGCGCGTCACAGCAGACCACGCCCGAGCAGGCGGTGCTCGGCGTGACCAGCGGACTCGTGCTGATCGAGGGCGAGTTGCACCCCGCGCTCGTCGTCGAGCCGACCTCGGCGATCGTGCGCCCCGGCTCCACCGGGTCGGGTGACGACTTCCTTCCACTCCTCATCGAGCAGGGGTTCATGCCGGTGACCGAGCTGGCGTCCGTGCCGCCGGTGCTGCACGGCTGGTCGGTGCTGCTCGCCATGGGGCAGCTGCATGCGGTGCTGCAGCCCTCGGCGGGCGGCGGGCAGCCGGTCGCCTGGTGGCAGGCGCATCAGCCGCTGCAGGTGACGGACGGCTGGCGGGCCGCCGCGAACAAGCACCAGCAGGTGCTGATGTTCGCGGCGCCGGTGGGGTCGATCGGACGGCAGCCGCGGGAGGACCTGCTGCGGGGGTCTCTCGACAAGGCGGCCGCGGCCGGGAAGCTGGTCGGGGCGGCGCTTCCTCTCGCGGGTACGTGACCTTCGCGCCCAGGGGGGCGCGGGGCTACTGCACAAGGGCGGCCGCGGGCGCGTTGCTGCTTGTCACGCAGTCCCCCGCGCCCCTAAAGGCATGTCGCAGGACCGCATCTCTTTAAGGGTGCCGTCGTTTGCACATACGTGCACGGATACGACACTCCTCCCCGCCGGTCATTGTTCTCCCCCATCCCGTCCGCGCGGACGGGGCAGGAAGGGGCTGGTGGGGCCTCGGCCACGCCGATCTACGACATGCTCTACGCGGAGTGGGTCAAGGCCTTCCGCACGCTGCCGGGCGACCGGAGCGGAGAGGAGGGGCTGAGGTTCAGCCCGTTCGGTCAGCTTCCGGACCGCACGGGCTCCTACGGCGGCCCCCGCGCGGGGTCGTTCAGCAGCTCGTACAGCGCCTACAGCGCGGGGGCGTACAGCGCGCGGCAGCAGTCGCAGTGGCAGCGGATCGGCACACTGGGGCGGCAGCACGAGGACACCGGGATGCACCACGTTCCGGCGGCGCTGCCTCCCGGACCGCGCCGGGGCATGTGACCGGCGAACGGTGAAGGGCGGCCCCTGGACCGGTATCTCCAGGGGCCGCCCTTCACGTCGTACCGCCGTTACTTCTTCTTCGTGCCGCGCTTCTCGCGCACCCGCACCGAGATATGGATCGGGGTGCCATCGAAGCCGAACTCCTCGCGCAGCCGGCGCTCGATGAAGCGGCGGTAGCCCGCCTCGATGAAGCCGGAGGCGAAGAGGACGAACCGCGGGGGCTTGGTGCCGGCCTGGGTGCCGAACAGGATGCGCGGCTGCTTGCCGCCCCGGATGGGGTGCGGGTGGGCGGAGACCAGCTCACCGAGGAAGGCGTTCAGCCGGCCGGTGGGGACGCGGGTCTCCCAGCCGGCGAGGGCGGTCTCGATGGCCGGGACCAGCTTCTCCATGTGACGGCCGGTGTACGCCGAGACGTTCACCCGCGGGGCCCACGCCACCTGGCCCAGCTCGGTCTCGATCTCCCGCTCCAGGTAGTAGCGGCGCTCCTCGTCGAGGGTGTCCCACTTGTTGAAGGCGAGGACCACCGCTCGGCCCGCCTCGACGGCCATGGTGACGATCCGCTGGTCCTGGACCGAGATGTTCTCGGACGCGTCGATCAGGATGACCGCCACCTCGGCCTTCTCCACCGCGGCGGCCGTGCGCAGCGAAGCGTAGTAGTCGGCGCCCTGCTGGAGGTGGACCCGCTTGCGGATACCGGCGGTGTCGACGAACTTCCAGGTGACACCGCCGAGTTCGATCAGCTCGTCGACCGGGTCGCGGGTGGTGCCCGCCAGTTCGTTGACGACGACGCGCTCCTCGCCCGCGACCTTGTTCAGCAGGGAGGACTTGCCGACGTTCGGGCGGCCGATCAGCGCGATGCGGCGCGGGCCGCCGACGGCGGTGCCGAAGGTCTGCGCGGGCGCGTTCGGCAGGACCTCCAGGACGGCGTCCAGCATGTCGCCGGTGCCGCGGCCGTGCAGGGCGGAGACGGGGTGCGGCTCGCCGAGGCCGAGGTTCCACAGGTAGGCCGCGTCGGCCTCGCCGCTCGGGCCGTCGACCTTGTTGGCGCACAGCACGACCGGCTTGCCGGCCTTGCGCAGCAGCCGTACGACCGCCTCGTCGGTGTCGGTGGCGCCGACCTTGGCGTCCACGACGAAGACGACCGCGTCGGCCGCCTCGATCGCGTACTCGGCCTGGGCGGCCACGGAGGCGTCGATGCCGAGGACGTCCTGCTCCCAGCCGCCGGTGTCGACGACCTTGAAACGGCGGCCGGCCCACTCGGCCTCGTAGGTGACACGGTCGCGGGTGACGCCGGGCTTGTCCTCGACGACCGCCTCGCGGCGGCCGATCATCCGGTTCACCAGGGTCGACTTGCCGACATTGGGGCGGCCGACGACGGCGAGCACGGGCAGCGGACCATGGCCCGCCGCCTCGATGGCGCCCTCGACGTCCTCGATGTCGAAGCCCTCTTCCGCGGCAAGCTCCATGAACTCCGCGTACTCGGCGTCGCCGAGTGCCCCGTGGTCGTACTCGTGCTCAGCCGAGTCGCCGGGCTGGATGTCGTCGTTCATGAAGTCCGTACCTCGTCGTTCATTCGTGGTGGTCGGTGAATCGGCCCGGTTTCTCCCGGCTGATCCACTACTCATGTGGAGCCTAGCGCCCGGTCAGGCGCCTGGCGTTTTCCAGGTGGCTGGTGAGCTGCTTCTGGATGCGCTCGGTCGCCTCGTCCAGCGCCGTGCGCGTACGCCGCCCGGTTCCGTCGCCCGCGTCGAAGGGGTCGCCGAAGACGACGTCGACCCGGGAGCGCAGCGGGGGCAGCGCCTTTATCAACCGTCCCGGAACCTCGGAACTTCCCAGTACGGCGATGGGCACGATCGGCGCCCCGCTGCGTACCGCGAAGTAGGCGAGCCCGGCGCGCAGCGAGGCGAAGTCGCCCTCGCCGCGGGTGCCCTCCGGGAAGATACCCAGCACTCCCCCGGCCTCCAGCACACCGAGGGCCCGGGTGATGGCCGTGCGGTCGGCGGTGGCGCGGTCCACCTTCAGCTGGCCGATGCCGGTCAGAAAGGGGTCCAGGGGGCCGGTGAAGGCTTCCTTCTTGATCAGGAAGTGCGTCGGCCGGGGTGCCACGCCCATGACCATCGGGCCGTCGATGTTGTGGGAGTGGTTCACGGCGAAGATCACCGGACCGGTGGCGGGCACCTTCCGGGCGCCGAGCACGCGCGGCTTCCACAGCCCGTACATCAGGCCGACGCCGATGCGCCGGCCGACCTCGGCGCCCCGCAGCGAAGGGAGCTTCTCCGCAGGAGCTGACGGACGGCTCACTTCCCCGCCCGCTTCTCCTCGACCAGGGTGACGACGCACTCGATGACCTGGGCGAGGGTGAGGTCGGTGGTGTCCACCTCGACCGCGTCGCCGGCCTTGGCGAGCGGCGAGGTCTTGCGGCTGGAGTCGGCCGTGTCCCGCTTGATCAGCGCCTCGCGGGTGGCGTGGATGTCGGCGCCCTTCAGCTCGCCGCTGCGGCGGGCCGCGCGGGCCTCCGGGGAGGCGGTGAGGAAGATCTTCAGGTCGGCGTCCGGGAGGACGGTCGTACCGATGTCCCGGCCCTCGACCACGATGCCGTACTCCGCGCCGGCGGCGATCGAGCGCTGCAGCTCGGTGATCAGGGTGCGCACCTCGGGCACCGCGCTGACGGCGCTGACCTTGGAGGTGACTTCCTGGGTGCGGATCGGGCCGGCCACGTCGACACCGTCGACCACGATGGTCGGGTGCGCCGGGTCGGTGCCGGAGACGATCTCCGGCTTGCCCGCGACGGCGGCGATGGCGGTCGGGTCCTCCAGGTCGATGCCGTTGTTCACCATCCACCAGGTGATCGCCCGGTACTGGGCGCCGGTGTCCAGGTAGCTGAGGCCGAGCTGCGCGGCCACGGCCTTCGACGTGCTCGACTTGCCCGTGCCGGAGGGGCCGTCGATCGCGACGATCACGGGCTGGGCGGTCAAGGCGGCGCCGTTTTCCACGGAGGGACACCTTCCTGGTGCGGTGCGGGCGGGTAGGGGGAGCGAGAGCGCCCCGCACAAGGTTACTGGGTGCGGGTCACTCGTCCGGACGCATGCGGCCCCCTCACTGCCGCAGCGCCCAGCCCCGGTCCCGCAGCGCCTCCTTCAGCACCGGTGCCGCCTTGGGCTCCACGCTGAGCTGGACCAGGCCGGCCTGCTGCCCGGTCGCGTGCTCGATGCGCACGTCCTCGATGTTGACCCCGGCCCGTCCGGCGTCCGCGAAGATGCGGGCCAGCTGGCCGGGCTGGTCGTCGATGAGGACGACGACGGTCTCGTACGCACGCGGCGCGCTGCCGTGCTTGCCGGGCACCCGCACCTGGCCCGCGTTGCCGCGGCGCAGCATGTCCTCGACGCCGGCGGTGCCCTGCTGCCGCTTGGCCTCGTCGGAGGACTGCAGGGCGCGCAGGGCCTCGACGGTCTCGCCCAGGTCGGCGGCGACGTCGGAGAGCAGGTCGGCGACCGGGCCCGGGTTCGCGGACAGGATGTCGATCCACATGCGCGGATCGGAGGCGGCGATCCGGGTCACGTCCCGGATGCCCTGCCCGCACAGCCGTACGGCGGCTTCCTCCGCGTGCTCCAGGCGCGCGGCGACCATGCTGGACACCAGGTGGGGCATGTGGGAGACGAGGGCGACGGCGCGGTCGTGGGCGTCGGCGTCCATGACGACCGGCACGGCACGGCAGTGCGAGACCAGCTCCAGGGCGAGGTTGAGCACCTCGGTGTCGGTGTCCCGGGTCGGGGTGAGCACCCAGGGGCGGCCCTCGAAGAGGTCGGCTGTCGCGGCCAGCGGGCCGGACTTCTCACGGCCGGACATGGGGTGGGTGCCGATGTACGACGACAGGTCCAGGCCGAGCGCCTCCAGCTCGCGGCGGGGGCCGCCCTTGACGCTGGCCACGTCGACATAGCCGCGGGCCAGGCCGCGGCGCAGGGCGTCGGCAAGCACGCCGGCCACATGTGCGGGCGGGGCGGCCACGATCGCGAGGTCGACGGGGCCCTCGGGGGCCTCGTCGGTGCCGGCGCCCAGCGCGGCGGCCGTACGGGCCTGCTGGGGGTCATGGTCGGCGAGGTGGACGGTGACGCCGCGCCGGACGAGGGCCAGGGCGGCGGAGGTGCCGATGAGGCCGGTGCCGATGACGAGTGCGGTTCTCACTGGGCGATGTCCTTGCGCAGGGCGGCCGCGGCGCCCAGGTAGACGTGGTTGATGTCGTCGCGGGACCGGTCCGACTCGATGTGCGCGAGCAGCCGTACGACCCGGGGCATGGCGCCCTCGATGTCCAGTTCCTGGGCGCAGATCAGCGGCACGTCGACGATGCCGAGCTTGCGGGCGGCGGCGGCCGGGAAGTCGCTGTGCAGGTCCGGCGTGGCCGTGAACCAGATGCTGATCAGATCGTCGGTGCCCAGCCCGTTCCGTTCCAGGACCGCGGTGATCAGGGCTCCGACCTGCTCGTCCATGTGCCCGGCCTCGTCCCGCTCCAGTTGGACGGCCCCCCGGACCGCTCGTACCGCCACGGCGCTGCTCCCTGCTGAGATGCGGATCTCTTGTTGGTCCGTCCAGCGTAGTCAGCCAGCGCGCGCAAGGTGCGGTTCGCCCGATCGCTGAGACGATGCGAGGAGTCCGATATCTACCTGTTTCTTTACATATGCGGAGGATGACATGATCGAGGGCGCGACAAGACGCACGGTTCTGGCGACGGGCGCGGCGGCCGTCGCCGCACCCGTCGTGGCGTGTGGCGGCAATGCCGACGGAGACACCGGCGGGGATCTGGGCAAGACCAGCGACATCCCGGAGGGCGGCGGCAAGATCTTCAAGGATCAGAAGGTCGTCGTCACGCAGCCGTCCGAGGGCGACTTCAAGGCCTTCTCGGCGATCTGCACGCACCTGGGCTGCACGGTGAACACGGTCGCGGGCGGCACGATCGACTGCCCGTGTCACGGCAGCAAGTTCCACATCGCCGACGGCTCGGTGGCCCACGGCCCGGCGACCAGGCCGCTCCCCAAGAAGTCGATCACGGTGAAGGGAAATTCGATCCGTCTGGCCTGAGGGGCCCGCGTACGCTCCCGGCATGCAGCCCGAGACCCTGGTACGCGACCACACCGTCTACTCCTGTGTCATGGGTTCGCGGGCCTTCGGTCTGGCGACGGACACGAGCGACACCGACCGGCGGGGTGTGTTCCTCGCCCCCACCGCCCTGTTCTGGCGGTTCGAGAAGCCGCCGACGCATGTGGACGGGCCGGGCGAGGAGCAGTTCTCCTGGGAGCTGGAGCGGTTCTGCGAGCTGGCGCTGCGCGGCAACCCGAACATCCTGGAGTGCCTGCACTCCCCGCTGGTGGAGCGGATCGACGACACCGGCCGGGAGCTGCTGTCCCTGCGCGACGCCTTCCTCTCCCGACGGGCCTACGACACCTTCACCCGCTATGCCCTCGGCCAGCGCAAGAAGCTCGACGCCGACGTCCGTACGACGGGCGCCCCCCGCTGGAAGCACGCCATGCATCTGCTGCGCCTGCTGATGAGCGCCCGCGACCTGCTGCGCACCGGGGAGCTGCGGATCGATGTCGGCGACCGGCGCGAGGCGCTGCTCGCGGTGAAACGGGGCGAGGTCCCGTGGGCCGAGGTCGAGGCGCAGATGGCCCGACTGGGCACGCAGACAGAGCAGGCCCTGCACCACACCCCCCTCCCACCCCAGCCGGACCACACCCGAGTCGCCGACTTCCTCCACCGCACACGCCGAAACTCAGCCCAGCAGACGCACACGTATCACGAAGTCGTGCAAGGCGTCGTACGCGCCGGGGGCGTCGGGCAGGGGTGAGGCGGACTGGGCCTCGTCCAGCACGGCGTGCAGGCGCTCCACATCGGCCTCCACGCGCGCGTGCGGGACATCGGCGGCGCCGTGCTCCCGCTCGCCCTTGGCGGCTATCAGCTCCGGCAGATAGCCGGGGGCGTCGATCTGCTCCAGGAGGGTGGGCAGATGGGCCTGGACCTCGCCGCTGCGCATGAGGTGGATGCCGGTGAGCAGGACCCGGAACGTGTAGAGCAGCGGCTTGAGTTCGCCGGTCTTCTCGAACAGCCGCCACTGGGTCACCGCGAACCCCCGGTAGTGGTGGGCGTGGTGGCTCGTGAGGACGCCGGGGGCGAGCGCGGCCAGCTCGCGGTGTGTGTCACCGGTGTGCACGACCAGCGGCGAGAGCAGCTGCTCCAGCACATAGCCGTTGCGGCGCAGCATCAGCCGCACGAACTTGCGCAGATCGTGGGTGACGAGGTCCAGCTCGACGCCGTAGCGGACCCAGGTGCGCGAGCGGGTCTCCTCCGGCTCGCGCAGCCCGACGAGATCGGCCGCCGGGAGCAGATGGACGCCCCGCAGGTCCACGTCCGAGTCCTGCGAGGGGAAGCCGTACAGATGGGCTCCGGAGACGGTCGCGAACAGCAGCGGGTCGGGCTGTTCGGCGACCACGGGGGCGAGGTCGAGGTCTTCGATCATGGTCCTAAGCGTCCCAGAGGGCTCCCAGGGCCAAAAGGTCGCCTCGGTAC
Organism: Streptomyces sp. NPDC052101; assembly: GCF_040680235.1. NCBI lineage: Bacteria > Bacillati > Actinomycetota > Actinomycetes > Kitasatosporales > Streptomycetaceae > Streptomyces > Streptomyces sp. NPDC052101. The sequence continues at coordinate 32,826 of NZ_JBFAWH010000018.1, read as the reverse complement.
TCGATGCGCTCGGCCCAGTCCGCCGGCCAGGCCTCCGCGCCCAGCCAGGCGCCCGCGAAGGCGCCGGTGAGGCAGGCGATGGAGTCGGAGTCTCCGGAGGAGCAGGCGGCCCGGCGCAGCGCGGTGACGGGCTCGTCGGGGAAGAGCAGGAAGCACAGCAGACCGGTGGCGAGCGCCTGCTCGGCGATCCAGCCCGCGCCGGTGGCCAGGCACGGGTCGGTCTCCGGGGAAACGGTCCGCACGGCCTGCTGGAGGCGGTCCAGGACCTCCAGGCACTCGTCCCAGCCGCGCGCGATGAAGTGCTCGGGGCTGGGGTCCTGGGAGCGGGTCCACAGGTCGCCGAGCCAGGTGTGGTCGTACCGGGTGCGGTGGTCGAGGGCGTACGAGCGCAGCCGGCCGACGAGGCCCGCCGGGTCGGTGCCCTGGGCGAGCAGGTGGACGGCGTGCGCGGTGAGGTCGGAGGCCGCGAGCGCGGTGGGGTGGCCGTGGGTGAGGGCGGACTGCAACTGGGCGGCGCCGGAGCGCTGTTCGTCGCTCAGGCCGGGCGCGAGCCCGATGGGGGCGACCCGCATGTTGGCACCGCAGCCCTTGGAGCCGATCTGGCTGGCGTCCTGCCAGGCCCGGCCGTCCTCCTTCAGAAGGCCGCACGCGGTCAGGCAGGTGTTGCCCGGGGCGCGGTTGTTCTCCGGCGAGTCGTACCAGTCCACGAACTCCTCGCGCAGCGGCCGCTCCAGCCGCTTCGGGGCGAGGAACCCGCGGTCCATGGCCGTCCTGAGCGCCCGCCCGAGGGCGAGGGTCATCTGGGTGTCGTCGGAGACGAAGGCGCGCCGCGGCAGCTCCATCTCCCGCCAGGGCCCGCACTTGGCGAGGATCGAGGGCACGTCGTTGAACTCGGTCGGGAAGCCGAGGGCGTCTCCGAGGGCGAGGCCCAGGAGCGCTCCGGTGGCCGCGTGCTTCGGCATCAGATCACCATCCCCCTTTATCGTCACCGTGACAATAAAGGGGGATGGTGATCAGGCGCAAGCGGCGGTCAGAGTTCGACTTCCTTCATCAGCATGCCGACCTCGGTGTTGGACAGGCGGCGCAGCCAGCCCGACTTCTGGTCGCCGAGCGTGATGGGGCCGAAGGCGGTGCGGACCAGCTTCTCGACCGGGAAGCCGGCCTCGGCCAGCATGCGCCGCACGATGTGCTTGCGGCCCTCGTGCAGGGTCACCTCGACCAGGTAGTTCTTGCCGGTCTGCTCCACGACCCGGAAGTGGTCCGCGCGCGCGTAGCCGTCCTCCAGCTGGATGCCGTCCTTCAGACGCTTGCCGAGGTCGCGCGGGATCGGGCCGACGATCGCCGCGAGGTAGGTCTTCTTCACGCCGTACTTGGGGTGGGTGAGGCGGTGCGCCAGCTCGCCGTGGTTGGTGAGCAGGATCACGCCCTCGGTCTCGGTGTCCAGCCGGCCCACGTGGAAGAGCCGCGTCTCCCGGTTGGTGACGTAGTCCCCGAGGCACTGCCGCCCCTCCGGGTCCTCCATGGTGGAGACGACACCGGCGGGCTTGTTCAGCGAGAAGAACTGGTACGACTGCGTCGCGACGGTCAGGCCGTCGACCTTGACCTCGTCCTTCTCCGGGTCGACCCGGCGGCCCTGCTCCAGGACGATCTCGCCGTTGATCTCGACCCGCGCCTGCTCGATCAGCTCCTCGCAGGCCCGCCGCGAGCCGTAGCCGGCGCGCGCGAGGACCTTCTGCAGCCGCTCGCCCTCCTGCTCGGCGCCCGGGAAGGTCTTGGGCAGCTTGATGTCCTTCTTGCCCGCGTAGCGCTCCCGGTTGCGCTCCTCGACCCGCGTCTCGTACTCACGCGAGCGCGCGGGGGCCGTACGACCGCCCTGCTGGGGCTTCTTCGGACTGCCCTTGGCGCCGCCGCGCGCCGCGCCGCCGCGCCCGGACTTGGGGCCGTCCGGGGAGGCGCCGGGGCCCACGTCGTAGCGGCGCTCCTCGGGGCGGGGCTTGCGGGGACGGCCCTGCCCCTGCTTCTGGTCCCTGTCGTTGCCGGCACCGCGGTGGTTACCGCGCCCGCCGCTCTTGCCGCTGCCGCTGCTTCGCATCAAAGTTCCGTCTTAGTCGTCCGCGTCCTGACCGCCGGGCGCGTCGGGCGCGTCCGGGTCGAACGACGGGACTCCCTCCTGGGTCTCGGCCTCGATCGCCTCCGCCTCCGGGAGGAAGGGCGCGAGTTCCGGAAGCTCGTCCAGGCCGCGCAGGCCCATCCGCTCCAGGAAGTAGTTCGTCGTCCTGTACAGGATCGCACCTGTTTCGGGTTCCGTGCCCGCCTCCTCGACCAGACCGCGCTGCAGCAGGGTGCGCATCACGCCGTCGCAGTTGACTCCGCGGACGGCGGAGACGCGGCTGCGGCTGACCGGCTGGCGGTAGGCGACGACCGCGAGGGTCTCCAGTGCCGCCTGGGTGAGGCGTGCGGTCTGGCCGTCCAGGACCAGCCGCTCGACGGCGGGCGCGTACTCGGCGCGGCTGTAGAAGCGCCAGCCGCCCGCGACGAACCGCAGCTCGAAGCCGCGGCCCTGCACGGTGTACTCGTCGGCCAGCTCCCGAAGCGCGTCCGCGACCTGCCTCTTCGGCCGCTCCAGCAGCTTCGCCAGGTGCTCCTCGGTCGCGGGCTCGTCGACGACCATGAGCATCGCCTCCAGGGCGGGCTTGAGGTCGAGGCCGGCGACGGCCGCGAGGCCGGCCGGCAGCTCGGTGGTCCCACTCACGGCTTCTTCTCCTCCTTCGGCCGCTCGTCCTTGGGCGGCTCGGGCGGCCGGTCGAACTCGTCGGTGACCATCGGCGCCGTGTCGGCGTCCCCGCCGGTCCAGCGGACCAGCAGCTCCCCGAGCGCGGCCTCCTGCTCCAGGGCGACGGCCTTCTCGCGGTACAGCTCCAGCAGGGCGAGGAAGCGGGCGACGACGGTGAGCGTGTCGTCGGCGTCCTCGATCAGGGCCCGGAAGCTGGCCTCGCCCAGCTCCTTCAGCCGGGCGACCACGATCTGGGCCTGCTCCTGCACGCTGACCAGCGGGGCGTGGATGTGGTCGACGTAGACCTGGGGCTTGGGCCTGGGCTGCATCGCCTTCACAGCGAGCCTGGCGAAGCCCTCGGGGCCGATGCTGATGACGACCTCGGGCAGCAGCTCGGCGTGGTGCGGTTCCAGGCCGACGGTACGGGGCCAGCGGCGGGCCTCGTCGTCCAGGCGCCGGTTGAAGATGTCGGCGATCTGTTTGTACGCGCGGTACTGCAGCAGGCGCGCGAACAGCAGGTCCCGCGCCTCCAGCAGCGCCAGGTCCGCCTCGTCCTCGACCTCGGCGGCGGGCAGCAGCCGGGCCGCCTTCAGATCGAGCAGGGTGGCCGCGACGACGAGGAACTCGGTCGTCTGGTCCAGGTCCCAGTCGGGTCCCATGGCCCGGATGTGCGCCATGAACTCGTCGGTGACCTTCGACAGCGCGACCTCGGTGACGTCCAGCTTGTGCTTGGAGATGAGCTGGAGGAGGAGGTCGAAGGGGCCCTCGAAGTTGGCGAGCCGGACCTTGAAGACGCCGTCGCGGGGCTCTTCGGGTTCTGCGGCTCCGGGCTCGGACTCAGCCGTGGCCACGACCTCAGCCACCGGTTCGCTCTCCGCAGCCACCGGTTCGCTCTCCGCCGGAGCCGGTTCGCTCTCCGCCGGAGGCGAAACCGGCTCGACCCGCACCGCGCCCGGTCCCCGCCCCAGCGCACGCCTGCGGCCGGCACCGGCGCCGGGGACGGGAACGTCGTTCGAGGTCATAGCCCCCGCAGGCTACCCCTACCGGCCCCGCAGCCGGCGGACGAGGATGCTCGCGTCCCCGCGGGACTCCAGGTCGGCCAGGACCACGGCCACCGCCTCACGGACGATCCGCCCGCGGTCCACCGCCAGCCCGTGCTCACCCCGCAGGACGAGACGGGCGTGTTCGAGGTCCATCAGCTCCTCGGCCGACACATACACGGTGATCTTCTCGTCGTGCCGTTCGCGGCCGCTGGGCCGGCGCGCGGCCGCGCGCCCCTTCTTGCGCGGCTGCGCGGCGGCAGAACCTTCCTGCGCCGCCTGCCGGCGGGCCGGGCGGGTGCGGGACTCGCCGGCCTCGGCCGCGTCGGCCTCCGCCGCGACATGCTCCGCGCCCGCTCCGTCACCGCTCTGCACGGGCACGGACTGCGGTGCGTCCTCGGCGGCGGCCACATCGTCGCTCTCCCCTGCGGGAGCCGGCACCCGGGCCTCACCGTTGGCCGCGCGCCGGGGAGTCGACGGCTGGAGTGCCATCCCCCCTGTCGTACGGAAGAGTTCGTCGGCCCCGGGCAGACTCACTCGGCGTGACACCGGGCGAGCACCTCCCTGGCGAGCTGGCGATAGGCGGCGGCACCGACGGAGTTGGAGGCGTAGGTGGTGATGGGCTCACCGGCGACCGTGGTCTCCGGGAAGCGGACCGTGCGGCCGATGACCGTGTGGTAGACGTGGTCGTCGAAGGCCTCGACCACCCGGGCCAGGACCTCGCGGCTGTGGACCGTGCGCGAGTCGTACATCGTGGCGAGGATGCCGTCCAGTTCCAGCTCGGGGTTGAGCCGCTCCTGGACCTTCTCGATGGTCTCGGTCAGCAGGGCCACACCGCGCAGCGCGAAGAACTCGCACTCCAGCGGCACGATCACCTTGTGAGCGGCCGTCAGGGCGTTGACGGTGAGCAGGCCGAGCGAGGGCTGACAGTCGATCACGATGTAGTCGTAGTCGGACATCAGCGGCTTCAGGGCGCGCTGCAGCGTCGACTCGCGGGCGACCTCGGAGACCAGCTGGACCTCGGCGGCCGACAGGTCGATGTTGGAGGGCAGCAGGTCCATGTTGGGGACCGCCGTCTTCAGCAGGACCTCGTCCGCGGACATGCCCCGCTCCATGAGCAGGTTGTAGACCGTCAGATCGAGTTCCATCGGGTTGACACCGAGGCCCACCGACAGCGCGCCCTGCGGGTCGAAGTCCACGAGCAGCACGCGCCGGCCGTACTCCGCGAGCGCGGCACCCAGATTGATGGTCGACGTCGTCTTGCCGACGCCGCCCTTCTGGTTGCACATCGCGATGATCGTCGCGGGGCCGTGGTCGGTCAGCGGGCCCGGGATCGGGAAGTACGGCAGCGGGCGTCCGGTCGGGCCGATGCGCTCGCGGCGCTGGCGGGCCGCGTCGGGCGCGAGCGTGGCCGCGTACTCCGGATCGGGCTCGTACTCGGCGTCGGGGTCGTAGAAGTGCCCCTCGGGCAGTTCGTCGTAGTCGGCGAATTGGTTGTGGGGCGCGCCACTTCCGTCGCCGGCCATGGCGTTCACGTGATGGCCATCCATGCTCTGGTGTGCTGTCCGGGCGGTCTGCGGACCCGGACTCTGGTGGGCTGCGAAGGTGCGCACAGCTACGGAGCCGACAGCCTCGAATCCCGCGGAGCCCTGGCCCCGTACAGGCATTCCTGGTTGACCACCCCCGGGAGAAAATGTCGACTCATTCACAAGTCGTCTTACCTCCTTGGTGACCAGGAAACTTCTAGACAAGGTCAGCGTGGCACCATGCCGACGGTTGGCGACTCTATGGCGTGTCGGCGGTCCGCAGCAACACAATCCGCCGGACCCGGCAGGATGTGTCGGCAATGAAACATCTCGCTGTCAAGGGCGTACGGCCGTCGCACAGCAGGTTTCACCGGTGTACGAATCGGTCGAAGGGTTGCGTTCGAGGCGAGTTGACCAAGAGTCGCCAAGTGACCATACACACATCCGGCCGGACCTTGTCGGGCAAGGTCCGGCCGGGTGCGCGCTGTTGACGAACCGTGTTGACGAATCGCCTTTTGGGTCAGCCGAGCAGGGACTCCAGCTCGACATGGACCAGGCCGTGGGCCTCGGCGACCTCCTTGTAAACCACCTTGCCGTCGTGGGTGTTGAGACCCTTGGCGAGCGAGGCGTCGCGGCGCAGCGCCTCGACCCAGCCGTTGTTGGCGAGGGAGACGATGTAGGGCAGCGTCGCGTTGGTGAGGGCGTTGGTGGAGGTGTTGGGCACCGCGCCGGGCATGTTGGCGACGCAGTAGAAGACCGAGTTGTGCACCGGGAAGGTCGGCTCGGCGTGCGTCGTCGGGTGGGAGTCCTCGAAGCAGCCGCCCTGGTCGATCGCGATGTCGACAAGGACACTGCCGGGCTTCATGCGGGCCACCAGCTCGTTGGTGACCAGCTTCGGGGCCTTGGCGCCCGGGATGAGGACCGCGCCGATGACCAGGTCGGCGTCGAGGACGGCCTTCTCCAGCTCGAAGGAGTTGGACATGATCGCCTTGACCTTCGTACCGAAGATCTTGTCGGCCTCGCGCAGCTTGTTGATGTCGCGGTCGAGCAGGGTCACCTCGAAGCCCATGCCGACGGCGACCTGGGTGGCGTTCCAGCCGGAGACGCCGCCGCCGATGACCACGCACTTGGCCGGGGTCACACCCGGGACGCCGCCCGGCAGTACACCGCGGCCGCCGGCCGCGCGCATCAGGTGGTAGGCGCCGACCTGCGGGGCCAGGCGGCCCGCGACCTCGGACATCGGGGCGAGCAGCGGCAGCGCGCGGCTGGGCAGCTCGACGGTCTCGTAGGCGATGGCCGTGGTGCCGGACTCGACGAGCGCGTCCGTGCACTCCTTGGAGGCGGCCAGGTGCAGGTAGGTGAAGAGGATCTGGTCCTTGCGGAGGCGGTGGTACTCCTCCGCGATGGGCTCCTTGACCTTCAGCAGCAGGTCGGCGGTGGCCCAGACCTCGTCGGCGGTGTCCAGGATCTGGGCACCGGCGGCCACGTACTCGTCGTCCGTGATGGAGGAGCCGACGCCGGCGCCGCGCTCGATGACGACCTGGTGGCCGTTGCGCACCAGCTCGTGCACACCGGCGGGGGTGATGGCCACCCGGAACTCGTTGTTCTTGACCTCGCGGGGGATGCCGACCTTCACGTGGATCACGGTCCTTGGCTCAGAGGGTATGGGGGGTGCATTACATGACATACCCAGGCATGCAGGGCACACCGGGAGACACCGCAGGAGAACGTGCGGCAGAGCCAGTTTAATGAAGGCGTTCCGGCTGTCTAGCCTTTCATTGCATCAATCTTCGCTGGATGCACTACGGATTTCGCAGGCGTCACCATCCTGTTTGGGGCTTGCGTCGTCCTTCGGGGCCTCCTGGTCCAGCATGCGCGCGGCCGCGCCGCGGTGCAGAAGGGCCGCGGCGTGGTCGCCGAGCCGCTCCAGGGTGTCGGCCAGCCGGAGCTGCAGCGCGGCCTGCAGCCGGATGTCCTCGGCCCGCCGCGCCCACTCCACCGCCTCCTGGCAGGTGCGCAGCGAGTCCGCGAACCGCCCCGCGTACTCCTGCACCCGGGCCAGCTCGCTCAACGCCCGCGCATGGGCGGCCACATCACCGCTCTTGCGGTAGCCGGCGACGGCGGCCCGCCAGTTGCGCAGCCCCTCGCCGTAGCGGCCCGCGTAGGTGTGGGCGGTGGCGATCCGGCCGTACAGCCGGGCGGCCGGTTCGCGCTCGCCCCGGGCCAGCCGCTCGGCCAGGGCCCGGCCGAACCAGTCGGCGGCCCGGTCGTGATCCCCCAGCTCCTGGTACGCGCCGCCTACGGATTCCATCGCGCGGCCGCTCGCATACGGGTCATTCGCCCGGCGCCCGGCGTCCAGCGCCAGCCGGTAGCGGGCCAGCGCGTCCCGAGTACGGCCGGTCTGCGCGTCCACGTCGCCCAGGTTCAGCAGGGCCGCGGCCTCCTCCCGGGGCAGGCCGCGCCGCCCCGCGACATCGAGGACGAGGCTGTGCACGTCGTACAGGTCGGGGGCCGCGGCCTGCGTGCCCTCATGCGCCACCATGGCCCTGACCAGCTGGGACATCAGCCGGCGGGCGAGGGTGTCCAGCTCGCCGTCGGCCACCGCGAGCCGCGCGGACGCCAGCAGCGCGGGCCGCCGGATGCGCAGCCAGTCGGCGGCCGCCCTGGGGTGCGGGAAGCGCACCTCGCGGGGCATCGCGCTCAGCTTCTCCCGGGCCTGCGTGCTGTCCGTCTCGGTGATCGCCCGGCAGGACTGCAGCAGCCGTACCGTCCGCTCCAGCATCCGGGCCCGGGCCAGCTGCAGCTCCGCGGGCCGCTCCTGGCTCTCGGCGCAGCCGCGCAGCATCGGGTGCAGACAGCCGGGGACGTCGTACTGGGGCAGCGGGGAGTCCACCAGACGCAGCAGACCGAGGTCGACGAGGCTGTCCAGGGTGGTACGGGCGAAGTCGACCGAGCAGCCTGCGAGGGCGGAGGCGGTGTGCGGGTCGATCAGGCCGGCCGGGGCGAGGGAGAGCAGGGGCAGGATCCGGGCGGCCGCAGCGGGCAGCTCGGCGTGGACGTGCCGGAAGACGCGGGCCAGCGGGGTGGTGTCCGTGCCGTCGTCGGCGAGGGTGCGCAGCCGCTTGGCGAGGTCGGACACGGCTGACTTGGGGCGGGCGGCGAGCCAGCCGCCGGCCAGGACGAGCGCGGCCGGATGGCCCTGGCAGGCCTCGACCAGGCTCTCGGCGGAGCGTGGGTCGACGGTGATGCGGACCGCGCCGGTGTAGCGGGTGAGCAGTTCCACCGCGGACTTGGTGTCCAGGCCGCCCAGGGTGCAGGGGCGGACGTCCGCGATGCCGGTGAGCGGGCCCGAGGAGACGGCCACCACCAGGCAGTCCGGGGCCTCGGGCAGCAGCGCGTCGACCTGCTCGGCGCCGGCCGCGTCGTCCAGCAGCAGGAGTGTGCGCCGGTCGGCGAGGGCGGTGCGCAGCGCCGCGGTCAGCTCCTCCTCGGCGGCACCGGCCGGGGCCGGCAGCTCCAGCGCGGCGAGCAGCTCACGGGCGGCCCGCCCGACCGGGACGGGGGTGCCGTCGGGCTCGCTGAGCCGGGCCCGCAGCACCCCGTCCGGGTAGCGGCCTTCGACCTGGCGTACCAGTTCCTCGGCGAGGGCGGTCCGGCCGGAGCCGGGGCGACCCGCGATCAGGAGTACGCGCGCGCGTGGCGCCTTGCGGCCGGAGAGGGTGTCCAGTCCCGCGCGCTCGATGTCGGCGCACAGCTCCTTCAACTCCCTTGTACGGCCCAGGAAATGGTCTTCCGCGCCCTCGTGCGCCGACAGCCGCACGGCGCCTGTGTCCACCACCTGATCCGTCACGGGCCACGCTCCCGTCCCACCGCACGCGCAAGCCCGCCGGATCTTCCGCCACGGGCGTGCACGAGCCTAGTTCACGCCCTGCGACGCGCCGTGAGGAGCGCGGCCGACAGGTCCCCTGATCGGATCAGGCGATCGTCACACCAGTGGGCCGAACGGCCGAGTCCCGGGGCTTGAACCGTGCCTCAGGACTCGAAGGGGCGGGCCGGCCAGGGGGCGTCGGCCGGGCGGAGCGCGTCGAGGCCGTCGCCGCCGCGGGCGGCCACCAGCGACAGGACGCCGACGACCAGGCAGTTGTTGTGCACGTCACCGGCCAGGACGCGGCGCACCAGCTCCTCGACCGGCACGCGCGCGTGCTGCATGTCGGTCTCCTCGTGCTCCGCCTCGAACCGCTCGCCCTCGGCCTCGGACAGACCGCGGGCGAGGAAGACCCGTACGGCTTCGTCGCAGCCGCCGGGCGTGGTGTAGACGTCGGTCAGCACCCGCCAGTCCTCGGCCTTGACGTGCGCCTCCTCGTACAGCTCGCGCTGGGCGGCGTGCAGCGGGTTCTCACCGGGGACGTCGAGCAGACCGGCCGGGATCTCCCACAGCTTGTGCCGCACCGGGTGGCGGTACTGGTTGATGAGCAGCACGCGGTCCTCCTCGTCCAGGGCGAGGACGGCGACCGAGCCCGGGTGGACCTGGTAGTCGCGGCGGACCACCGAGCCGTTGGGCATGACCACGTCGTCCGTGCGGACGGAGGTCTTGTTGCCCACGAAGGGGGTCTCCGTAGCCCGGATCTCCCACGCCTCTGGGGTGTCCTTGATCGTCATGCCCTGTCCCTCCACACATGCACCAGCGGCCGGGGCGCGGTCCTTCTGCATCCGCGCGCCCCGGCCACCGTACCGCTCTTGTGCTACTTCGCGATCTTCCGCTTCACGGCCGCCTTCACCAGCCCGGCGAACAGCGGGTGCGGACGCGTCGGACGCGAGCGCAGCTCGGGGTGCGCCTGCGTGGCGACGAGGTAGGGGTGCACGTCACGCGGGTACTCCACGTACTCCACGAGCTTGCCGTCCGGCGAGGTGCCCGAGAAGAGGATGCCGGCCTTCTTCTCCAGCTCCGCGCGGTAGGCGTTGTTCACCTCGTAGCGGTGGCGGTGGCGCTCCTCGACGTACTCCTTGCCGTCGTACACCTCGCGCACGATGGAGCCCTCGGCGAGCTTCGCCGGGTACATGCCGAGACGCATGGTGCCGCCCATGTCGCCCTCGCCGGCCACGATGTCCATCTGCTCGGCCATGGTGGAGATGACCGGGTGGCCGGTCGCCGGGTCGAACTCGGTGGAGTTCGCGTCCGGGACGTCGGCCAGGTTGCGCGCGGCCTCGATCACGATGCACTGCAGGCCGAGGCAGAGGCCGAGCAGCGGGATCTTGTTCTCGCGGGCGTAGCGGATGGCGCCGACCTTGCCGAGCACACCGCGGTCGCCGAAGCCGCCGGGGATGCAGATGCCGTCGACGTCGCCGAGCGCCGCCTTGGCGCCGGCCGGGGTCTTGCAGTCGTCGGAGGTGACCCACTTGATCTTCACGCGGGCGCGGTTGGCGAAACCGCCGGCGCGCAGCGCCTCGGTGACCGACAGATACGCGTCGGGCAGGTCGATGTACTTGCCGACCAGCGCGAGGGTGATCTCGTGGTCGGGGTTGTGGACGCGGTCGAGCAGGTCGTCCCAGGTCGTCCAGTCGACGTCGCGGAACGGCAGGTCGAGCTTGCGGACGACATAGGCGTCCAGGCCCTCGCCGTGCACGGTCTTCGGGATGTCGTAGATCGAGCGGGCGTCGGGGCACGCGACCACGGCCGCCTCGTCGACGTCGCACATCAGCGAGATCTTCCGCTTGATCGCGGTCGGAACCTCGCGGTCGCAGCGCAGCACGATGGCGTCGGGCTGGATACCGATGTTGCGCAGCGCGGCGACGGAGTGCTGGGTCGGCTTGGTCTTCAGCTCACCCGACGGGCCGATGTACGGCAGCAGGGAGATGTGGACGACGAAGACGTTGTCCCGGCCGACCTCGTGGCGGACCTGGCGGACGGTCTCCAGGAACGGCAGCGACTCGATGTCGCCGACGGTGCCGCCGACCTCGGTGATGACGACGTCCACCTCGTCGGTCGCCATGCGCCGGATGCGGTGCTTGATCTCGTTGGTGATGTGCGGGATGACCTGCACGGTGTCGCCCAGGTACTCGCCGCGCCGCTCCTTGGCGATCACCGTCGAGTAGACCTGACCGGTGGTGACGTTCGCCGAGCCGTCCAGGTCGCGGTCGAGGAAGCGCTCGTAGTGGCCGATGTCCAGGTCGGTCTCGGCGCCGTCGTTGGTGACGAACACCTCACCGTGCTGGAAGGGGTTCATCGTGCCGGGGTCGACGTTCAGGTACGGGTCGAGCTTCTGCATCACGACGCGCAGGCCGCGGGCCTTGAGCAGCATGCCCAGGCTGGAGGCGGTCAGGCCCTTGCCGAGCGAGGAGGCGACGCCCCCGGTGACGAAGATGTGCTTGGTCGTCGTGGATTTGGGCGGCATGGCCAAGAGGGGGCTCCCGTGGTCGCTGTCTGTGATGCGGTGCGGCTGCCCGCCCGGACGCTTCCGGGGGTGCCGTCGCTGCGGTTCGGGGGTTTCAGGCCCACCGGTCCACGGGCTACCAGGGTATCAGCGCCTGGACGAGATGGCTTCCGGCCACGCTCCGCAATCACCCGGGCACGAACCCGGGGACAAACCCGGCACAGGGTCAGGCAGTGGACCCGGCACAGACGCCGGTACAGAACCACTCGCCACACGTGTCACCACAGGCACGCACAGGTCACACGTTTATCACCCGCTGCTCACCCGTTCGGCCCACACGGGTTGCCCGGAGCGGCACGCAGATCATCTACGTGCGTCGTATCCTGCTCGGACACTCGCTGCCGAGCCCGGCCGGAATGAGGGCACACCCCCGCCTGCACCACCCGGAACAACGAGAGCGCGGCAGTTCGTTGAGCAAGGACTGCCGTTTTGCCCCAGGGCTCGGCGGGCTGCTTTGCTTCACCGCTCAACGACGCATAACAACGACCCCTTGACCGCACTAGCGACAGCCCCCTGCGCGGGGGTGACGTGGCCGTTCGACTGGAGTTGCACGTGGCCGGGCGCATCGAAGACTACGCACTCATCGGAGACATGCAGACCGCCGCACTGGTCTGCCGGGACGGCACGGTGGACTGGCTGTGCCTGCCCCGCTTCGACTCGCATGCCATCTTCGCCGGCCTGCTGGGCACCGAGGAGCACGGCTTCTGGCGGCTCGGCCCGGCCCACGCCGCCGACTCGGCTCCGCCGGCGGCCGCCCGGCGCAGCTACCGCGGCGACTCGCTGATCCTGGAGTCGGAGTGGGACACCCCGCGCGGCACGGTCCGGGTGACCGACTTCATGCCCCCGCGCGAGGGCGCGCCGCAGCTGATCCGGATCGTGGAGGGCGTCACCGGCCGGGTGCCGATGCGCTCGGCCCTGCGGATGCGGTTCTCCTACGGCCGGGTCGTGCCCTGGGTGCACAAGCACGAGGGGCGGACCGTCGCCGTCGCCGGTCCCGACTCGGTCTGGTTCGACACCGAGGCGGAGACCTACGGAAAGTCGCTGACGACGTACGCCGACTTCACGGTCGCCCCGGGTGACCGGATCGCGTTCACGATCTCCTGGCAGCCCTCGCACAAGGAGCCGCCGCCGCTGCCGGAGCCGGAGGCCTCGCTGGAGGCGACGGAGGACTTCTGGCGCGAGTGGGTCGAGCACTGCACGTACCACGGGCCGTACCGCGAGGCGGTGGTCCGCTCGCTGATCACCCTGAAGGCACTGACGTACGCCCCCACGGGCGGCATCGTCGCGGCCCCCACCACCTCGCTCCCGGAGGACATCGGCGGCGTCCGCAACTGGGACTACCGCTACACCTGGCTGCGCGACGCGGCGATCACCCTCTCCTCCCTCCTGCGCACCGGCTACCGCGAGGAGGCCCGCGCCTGGCGCGAGTGGCTGCTGCGCGCGGTCGCCGGCGACCCGGAGAACCTGCAGATCATGTACGGCATCGCCGGCGAGCGCGAGCTGGGCGAGGCCGAGCTGGACTGGCTGCCCGGCTACGAGGCCTCCGCGCCGGTCCGGGTCGGCAACGGCGCCGCCCACCAGCTCCAGCTGGACGTCTACGGCGAGGTCACCGAGGCCCTGCACCTGGCCCATATGACGGGCCTCGCCCGCAACGACTACGCCTCCCTGCTCCAGCTCAAGCTCATCCGCTACCTGGAGGACCACTGGCAGGAGCCGGACGAGGGCATCTGGGAGGTGCGCGGCCCGCGCCGGCACTTCGTGCACTCCAAGGTGATGGCCTGGGTCGCGGTGGACCGCACCATCAAGCTGATCGAGTCCGGGGACGCGGACGGCCCGCTGGAGCGCTGGAAGGAACTGCGCGACGACATCCACCGGGACGTCTGCGAGAAGGGCTACGACAAGGAACGCAACACCTTCACCCAGTCCTACGGCTCCCAGGAACTGGACGCCTCGCTGCTGCTCATCCCCCAGATGGGCTTCCTGCCGCCCGACGACAAGCGCGTCATCGGCACGATCGAGGCGATCCAGCGCGAGCTGTCCACCCCGGACGGGTTCATCCTGCGCTACCCGACGGAGGGCGACAGCGAGGGCGTCGACGGGCTGCCGGGCGACGAGGGCGCGTTCCTCGCCTGCTCGTTCTGGATGGCCGACGACCTGGCGATGATCGGCCGGGTGGACGAGGCGCGGAAGCTCTTCGAGAAGCTCCTCGCCCTGCGCAACGACCTCGGCCTGCTCGCCGAGGAGTGGGACCCGCGCCTGCAGCGCCAGGTCGGCAACTTCCCGCAGGCCTTCAGCCACGTTCCCCTGATCGACACGGCACTGCGGCTGACGGCTTCGGGGGCGTACGGCGGCTGAGCGGCCCGCCTAGGCTGGAAGGCGGCACCCTGTCCGAAAGGGGGCTGCCATGGCTTCCCGTTCCACGGCGCACACGGCCCTGGCCGCGCTCCGCGAGGACCTCACCGGCGATGTGTTCGCTCCGGGGGACGCCGGCTACGACCGGGCTCGTACGGTCTTCAACGCGAGGGTCGACCGGCGCCCCGCCGTGATCGCCCAGTGCGCGGACGTGGCCGACGTCGTCCGCTGCGTGCGCTTCGCGCGCGATCTGGACCTGCGCATCGCCGTCCGCGGCGGCGGGCACGGCGTGGCCGGGTCGGCGCTCGGTGACGGCGCCCTCGTGGTGGACCTGCGCCGGATGCACGGGGTGACCGTCGACCCGGCGGGCGAGGCGGTCCGGGTCGAGGGCGGGGCCACGACGGGCGACCTGGACCGGGCGACCCAGCCGTACGGTCTCGCGACCACCGGCGCCCGTGCCTCCACCACCGGTGTCGGCGGCTTCGCGCTCGGCGGCGGCACCGGCTGGCTGGACCGCGCCTTCGGCCTCGGCGTGGACAACCTCATCGGTGCCGAGCTGGTGACCGCCGACGCCGAGCGGGTGCACGCCAACGCCGACGAGAACCCCGAGCTGTTCTGGGCGCTGCACGGCGCGGGCGGCAACTTCGGCGTCGTCACCGCGCTCACCCTGGAGCTGCACGAGCTGCCGGAGTTCTCGGTCGTGCTGCTGCTGTGTCCGCCGGAGTCCGGTCCTGACGTGATCCGTGCCTTCCGCGAGATCATCCGCACCGGACCGGACGAGGTCGGCGGCGCCGTGCTGTACCTGACCGGTCCGCCCCCCGAGTCCCGGCTGCTGTGCGGTGCCCTGCTGACGTACGCGGGCGGCGAGAACGAACTGCGGGGGCTCGCCGAGCCGCTGCTGGCGCCGCCGCACGAGCCGGAGATCGTCGGCACCCTGCCGTACGCCGATGTGCAGTGCATGTGGGACTCCCCGTCCGGCCTCAGGAACCACTGGTCGGCGGAGTGCCTGGCGGATCTGCCCGACGAGCTGGTGAACCGCTTCTGCGCCCGCGCGGCCGGGCTGCCCGGGCCGAACGGCAGCCGGCATGTGATCTTCCCGCTGGGCGGCGCGATCGCCGCCGGATCGCGTGAGTTCCCGGTGCCGTACCGGGACGCCTCCTGGACCGTGCACCCCTTCGCGTGCTGGGCGGACCCGGACGACGACGAGCGGGCGACGGGCTGGGTGCGGGACGCGTGCGCCGAGGTACGCCCCTGGAGCACCGGTGCCGTCCCCCTCGGCTTCCTGGGCGACGAGGGCCCCGAGCGGGTCCGGGCGGGCCTGGGCGCCGGAAACCTGCTGCGGCTGGAGAAGGTGAAGCGCCGCTGGGACCCCGACAACGTCTTCCGCTTCAACCACAACATCAAGCCCATCTGACAGGGAGCTGTCCCGAGGGCGTTCACGCAGGTAGCGTCCGCTGCATGACCAGCCGTACGGACCACCGATTCGACACCCAGGGCGCCGGGATCACCGTGCAGCGGGCGCTGGAGCTGCCCGGGCTGCGCAGCGGGCTGCCGGAGATCCTCGCGGGTGCCGACCGGCTGGGGCGCACGGTGCGCTGGGTGCACGCGGGCGAGGTGCCGAACATCGCCTCGCTGCTCAAGGGCGGCGAACTGCTGCTCACCACCGGCTACGGCCTCGGCACCCGCCCGGCCGAGCAGCGGGCGTTCGTGCGCACCCTCGCCGAGCGCGGGATCGCCGCCCTGGTGGTGGAGTTGGGTCCGCGTTTCACCCGGCTGCCCGCCGCCCTGGTGGACACCGCCCGCGCGGCGGGGATGCCGCTGGTCCAGCTGCACCGCGAGGTGCCGTTCGTGACGGTGACCGAGGAGATCCACACCGAGATCGTCAACGGCCACTACGCCCTGCTCCAGCGGGCCGAGGAGGTGCACCGGCGCTGTACCGAGGCGCTGCTGGGCGGCGGCGGGGTGCCGCAGGTGCTGGGCATCCTGGCGGACTTCAGCGGCAACCCGGTGTTCCTGGAGACGGCCGACGGGCGTCTGCTGTACGCCGCCGGGGAGGGCCCGGAGGGGGCGGATCCGCTGCAGGTGTGGGAGGGGCTGCGCGGTCCGCACAAGGACGCGCCGCCGCCCGCGGGTTCGGTGCTGGTGGACGTGCCCGGCGGCGGCCCGGGTACGGCGGGTTCGGTGCGCGCCCGTCTGGTCCTGCTGCCGGTACGGTCACCGCTGGCCCCCGTGCACCGGATCGCCGCCGAGCGGGCCGCGGGCATTCTCGCCGTGGTGCTGATGCAGGCCCGCCAGGAGGAGGAGCTGGCGGCCCGCGGGCGCGGTGATTTCCTCACCGATCTCGCCGAGGGCCGGATCAGCGCGGAGGACGCCCCGGCGCAGGCCCGGGTCCTCGGCTTCAAGCCCGGCGAGAGCCCGCTGCTGCCGGTGGTGATGCGGATCGGCGACTCCCTTTCGCCGGGCGGGGGTTGGGCGGTGCTGGCGCGGGCGGTCTCGGAGGAGCTGGCCGCGGTGGGGGTGCCGGTGCTGCTGGGTGTGCGTCCGGTGGAGGGCCGGGTGCTGGTGCTGCTCGGGCTGCGTTCGGAGTCGGAGCGCTCGGCGGTCGCGGACCGGGTGGCGGCGGCGCTGCGGGCGGGGGTGGAGCGGGCCGGGATGCGCCGGCCGGGCTCTCCGTCGCCGGTCGTGGTGGTCGCCGTGGCGGGCGGCTGGGCGGCCGCGTCGGCCGGGCTCAGGCATGCGGCGGAGACGGCGACGGCGGCGCAGGGCCTGACGGACCGGCCCTGGTACGACGCCCGCCGCCTCGACATCGACCTGCTGCTGTGGCGGTTGCGTGACCACCCGGACCTCGCCGCGTTCGTGGACCGCGCGATCGGCCCGCTGCGCGACCACGACCACCGCTCCAAGCCGCCGCTGCTGCCGACCCTGGAGACCTATCTGGCGCACGCCGGCCGCAAGGCGGAGACCGCCCGCGAGCTGCATCTGAACCGGCAGACCCTGTACAACCGGCTCGCCCGCATCGGGGAGCTGCTGGGCACCGACCTGGACGACCCGCAGACGGTCCTGGCGCTGAGCCTGGCCCTGCGGGCCCGTCGGCACGTGTCCTAGTGCCCCGGCATTAGGCGAGTGGCCGGGGCTGGGTCAACTCGTCGTAGATGCTGAGCACTTGGGCGACCGTGTCGTCCTCGGTCGGCCAGCCGGCGGCCTGCCGTACTCCCGATTCGCGCAGTTCCTCGCGGCGCTCGGGATCGGCGAGGAGCCGTACGACGGTGTCCGCGAGCGCCTCCGGGTCGCCGTACGGGACGAGTTCGGCCGCGTCGCCGACGAGGTCGGGGATGCCGCCGACCCGGGTGGCGACGAGCGGCACGCGCGCGTGCAGCGCCTCCTGGGCGAGGACCGACCGTGACTCCCAGCTGCTGGTCAGCAGCGCCAGATCGGCGGCGGCGAGCAGCTCGGGCACGTCCTCGCGGCGGCCGATGAGTCGCACCGGCAGCCCCTCGTCCTCGATCCGCCGCTGCAGCTCCGGGCGCTGCGGCCCCTCCCCGGCGATGACGACCAGCGGCACGGGGTCGAGGTCGCGCCAGGCGCGGGCCGCGTCGAGCAGGACGTCGTAGCCGCGGTGCCGGTCGAGGGAGCCGACCGCGATGAGCAACGGGCGGTCGGTGGCGCCGAGTTCGGCCCGGACCTTGGGGCGCAGCCGGTCGGGGTCGTCGAGGACGACGGGCCGCCGCTGCCCCGGCAGGCCGACGGCGGCGAGCCGGGCGTCCCGCGCCCCTGTGCTCCGGGCCCGGTCCACCAGGTCGGAGCTGGTGCCGAGGACCACGGCCGCCGTGCGCACCACCCGCCGCTCCAGCAGCCGCAGGAAATGCGCCCGCGGGCCCTGCGCCTGCGCCCGGTCGTGCCAGGTGACCATCAGCGGGGTGCGGCGGCCGCTGAGCGCCAGCACCGCCCGGAAGGAGGCGTGCAGCCCGTGCGCGTGCACCAGGTCGGCGTCCGTGCAGGCCGCCCGCAGCGCGGCCACGGAAGCGGGGTCGCTGCTGCGCGGCACGTGCACGTGGTCGGCACCGGTGCCGGTGAAATCGTAGGTGCGGTCGGCTTCCACGGGGGCGCACACCGTGACCCGTACGCCCCTCGCCACGAGCCCCTCGGCCAGCGAGCGCACATGCGCGCTGCTGGCGGCGTTGCCTCCGCCCAGCACCTGCACGGTGCGCAGCGGCGACTGACCGTACGGCGCGTTGCTGCTCAGGGGGCTCACGGGGCCGGGGCTCCTGGTTCGACGTGGGCGGTCACGAGGAAACGTACCGAAGGTAGCGGGCTCACGGGGGCGGACGGACGTACCTCGCGCGCCTCCCGCGCGGACCGTGTTCCCTCCAGCATGCCAGGGCGACGGGCCGTTACGGGAAATCCGGCGGGCGCACAGTGCGGCGGGCCGGGGCAATGCGCCGGAGCATGTCACCCACACGGGTGAGGGGAGCCCGGCGCGGCCGAACCCCGTACGACCGAATCCGGCGAGGTCAGACACTCACAGCGCCCGTGCCCAGGCGCTCACCCGGTCTCCGTACGCGGCGGCGGCCACGACCGCGACGGCGTGCGCGAGCAGCCCCGCGCGTCCGTTGCCCGCCACGACGGCCGCCCCCAGCGCCGCGCCGAGCGCGTGCGCCCCCGTGTCCCCGATCATCGCGCGCTCGGCGAGGTCGTCGGGCAGGACGGCCGCGGCGGCGCCCATCGCGGCGGCCGACAGCCCGGCCCCGGGCCCCTTCCGCAGCAGCCCCGGCGCGCCGAGCGCGAGCACCGCGCCGGCGGCCCGCCCGGGCCGTACGTCGACGAGATTGACGAAGTGCGCGGTACCGGCGATCACGATCCCGGCGAGCAGCCTGTCCAGCGGCCGCTCCTTCATGAACGCTCCCGCGGCCAGCCCCGCGGCCGAGATCCCGAACAACTTCACGGCCCCGCTGGTGACCTCACCGTCACGAAGTGCCCCGAGATGCGCCCGGAAGCCGCGCCGGTGGTCCCCGGCGACGTCGTCGTACGCCCCGCACGCCCCGGCGGCCAGAGCGGCCAGAGCGGCCCCGGGATGCACCCGCGAGGCCGCGGCGGCCGTACCGAGCGCCGAAGCGGGCCCGGCGTACAGCCCGACGGTCCGCCCGGCGTAGTTCTTCCGCTCCCAACGCGCACGTGTGCCGGGCGCGCCGCGGCGCAGGGCGGCCATGCCCGACCGGGTGACGGCGGCGGCCAGCGCGAAGGTGCCCGCCCGGCCCCTCACCCGTCCGCCCGGGCCGTCGCCAGGAGTTCCTCGGCGTGGGCGCGGGCCGTCTCGGAGTCCTCCTGGCCGGCCAGCATGCGGGAGAGTTCGCGGATGCGCTCCTCGCCCTCCAGGACCTTCACGCCGGAGCGGGTGACGGATCCGTCGTTGGTCTTCTCGACCAGCAGTTGGCGGTCGGCGAAGGCGGCGACCTGCGGAAGGTGGGTGACGACCACGACCTGCGCGGTTTTGGCGAGCTTCGCCAGCCGCCGACCGATCTCGACCGCGGCCTTGCCGCCGACACCGGCGTCGACCTCGTCGAAGAGGTACGTCGGCACGGGGTCGGTGCCCGCGAACACGACCTCGACAGCGAGCATCACCCGGGACAGCTCACCGCCGGACGCGCCCTTGGCGATGGGCCGCGGCGGCGCGCCCGGGTGCGGGGCGAGCAGCAGTTCGACCTCGTCCACGCCCGCGGGCCCGTAGGCGACCGTGCGACCGCCGACCTCGACGCCCTCCGGGTCCTCGGTCTGCCGGATGTCGAAGGACACGCGCGCGTGGGGCATCGCCAGCGAGGCCAGCTCGGCCGTCACGGCGGCGGCGAACCGCTCGGCGGCCCCGGTCCGCGCGTCCGTCAACGCCTGTGCGAGTCCGCCCAGTTCGGCGCGCAGGGCGTCCCGCTCGGCGGTCAGCTCCTCGATCCGCTCGTCGTCGCCGTCCAGCTCGGTGAGCCGGGCGGCACTCTGCTCGGCCCATGCCAGCACGGCGTCGATGTCGTCGCCGTACTTGCGCGTGAGGGCGTTCAGGGCCGCCCTGCGCTCCTCCACGGCGGCCAGCCGCAGCGGGTCGGCGTCCAGGTCGTCGGCGTACCCCGCCAGCTCGCCGGCCACGTCGCCGAGCAGGATCCCGATCTCGCCGATCCGGTCGGCGAGGGCGGCGAGCGCCGGGTCGTGGGACCTGACGGCCTCCAGGGCCCGGTGCGCGCCCGCGACGAGGGTTGAGGCGTCGATCCCCTCGGGGTCCTCGGGATTGCCCGCGAGAGCGGCGTGCGCGGCCGTGGCGGCGGAGGACAGCGCCTCCGCGTGCCCGAGCCGCTCGGCCTCCTCGGCCAGCTCGACGTCCTCGCCGGCCCGCGGCTCGACGGCGGCGATCTCCTCCAGCCCGTACCGCAGCATGCCGGCTTCCTGCGCCCGCTCACGCGCGCGCGTGGTGATCTCCTCCAGCTCGGCGGAGACGGCCCGCAGCCGCCGGTAGGCCTCGGTGTACTTGGCGAGCGGCACGGCGATGCCGTCGCCCGCGTACCGGTCCAGCGCCTGCCGCTGCCGGGACAGCTTCAGCAGCCCCTGCTGGTCGGTCTGCCCGTGCACGGCCACCAGGTCGTCGGCCAGCTCGGCGAGCAGCCCGACCGGCACCGAACGCCCGCCCAGATGGGCCCGGGAGCGTCCCTCGGCGGAAACGGTACGGCTGATCAGCAGCGACCCGTCGTCCAGCTCGGCCCCGGCCTCCTCGGCGCGTACGACGGCGGCGGCGTCCGGGGGGACGGTGACCCGTCCCTCCACGACGGCCTTCCCGGCCCCGATCCGTACGAGCGCCGGGTCCGCCCGCCCACCGAGCAGCAGCCCGAGGCTGGTGACCACCATGGTCTTGCCCGCACCCGTCTCACCGGTGACGGCGGTGAACCCGGGCGACAGCTCGACGACAGCGTCGTCGATGACCCCGAGCGACCGTATCCGCATCTCCTCCAACACGGACAAGACCTTACGAGGTCGGGGGGCCGGAGTGCGACGGGCCCCGGCCCCGTCGTACGAAGGCGCAGGTGACGAATGCGGATCGGTCCCGCATTGTCACCCGGCCGAGTGCAGGACCCTCAGTGCAGTCCCTTGAGGAGGGCGACGCCGTCGGGCACGCCCCAGCCGGTGACGGCGTCGAACCCCTGCTTCACCGGGTAGCCCACCGCAGGCGGGTTGGAGGCGTTGTCGTGGCCGACGGCGATGTCCCGGCAGGCGGCCTGGCCCAGCGGCGTGCCGTTGGCCCCGCTCTGGTAGAGCAGCGGCGTGAAGAAGCGCTGCTGCTTCTCCGGGGGCAGCAGGGCGTTGATACGGGCGATGAGGGACGCCCACAGCGGGGTGGAGGCGCTGGTGCCACCGTTGGGTGCCGGATGGCCCAGGAAGATCAGGTCGTAGAACGGGCTGCCGGCGAGCGCCGCGACGTCCGGCACGACCCTTCCCCTGATGCCGTCCGGGTTCAGGGAGTCCACATCGATGTGCTGCTGGTAGTCCGGACGCGCGAACGCCATGGAGACCCCTCCCCCGCTCGATCCGCCGCGGGGCCGATGGCCGGGCGCGTCCCACCAGGCGACTTCCTGCCCGGACGCGTCGATCTTCGTGCCGCCGATGCTCATCACGTACGGACTGGCGCTCGGGAAGCCGACATGTGCGCGGCCGTCCGCGATCTGGTGCCCCGCACCGTCGTCACCGGAGGAGACACAGACCGTGACGCCCTTCTTCGCCGCACCCTTGAGGCGCTTGCTGATCTCCTGGATCGCGTTGCCCGACCAGCCGGGGTGGTCCTCGGCACGGCTCCAGCTGATGGACACGGTCACCGGCCTGTCCGCGATGACCTGGTCGATCATCTCGATCCAGCCCTGCTGGTCGAACGTGGCAAAGTAGACCGAGATCTGTGCCGCCTGACAGAGGCCGGCGACGATCTGCACGTCCATCATCACTTCGCCCGCCGCGTCGATCTCGTCCTTCTGCTCCTGCGGTGACAGCTGCTGGAACTCCTGTGCCGACACCGGGTTCAGGTTCAGGGGCACGATCTCGACCCGCGGCACCTGCAGCCCATGCCGGTCGCAGAAGGCCTGCAGGTCTTCGGCCGTGACGAAGCCTGCGAACTCGGCGACGCCGATCTTCTGGCCCTCCGCCTGTCCGGCCGGGAAGTTGTACATCTTCGCCAGGTCGTCCGGCGTGAACGAGCTGTTGAAACCCGATCCCTTGGCGGCCGAGCGCTGCGCCATCCGACGCCGGTCCAGCCCGAAGACGCCGGTCACGATTCCGTCGAGTTCGGCCGGGATCCTCAGCTCGCCCTCGCGGCCGCGGAACTCGCCCTGCTCGGGGCTCTCATAGATGCCGAGATTCGCCTCGAAGGCGTCGTTCATGGCGGACACGGGACCGCTCGCCACGATGCTGCCCGGTTCGAGCCGGACCTGGTCGACGGTGAGGCCGTACTGTTCGAGCACGGCCTTCGTCTTCTCCGCGTCCTGGCGTCGCTCGGCCGGGATCTGGTCGCCGGTGACCACCTCCCCCCGCAGCGAGAGGGTCACGCTCACCGGGTCCTGCGGGGCCGCGTCCCTCAGCCGGGTCGCGCCGGCCTTGGCCGGCCGTGCGCTCCCCTCCAACACCACATGCTGCTTGCTCATCGTCGTCTCCTCGCGTCCGAACCGCATGACACAGGGAGACATATCCGGAAATTGCCATCAACATATGCCAGCGGCGGCCCGGCCACCCGGACAGGGCACGGCCTGCCCGGGATGGAGTAGACGCGAGCGACGGCTCAGTGCGGCGCGCCCCGCCACCCGGTCGTCGGCAACGCGAACTTGGCCACGAGCCGATCGGTGAAGGACGAGTGATGCAGTCGGGCGAGCCGCACCGGCACGGCCCCCCGCCGCACCTCCACCCGCGCCCCCGGCGGCAGCTCGACGGTCCGCCGCCCGTCGCACCACAGGACCCCCGGCGGGATGTGCGGCAGCACCTCCACGGCAAGCACCGAATCCGGGGAGGTGACCAGCGGCTTGGCGAACAGGGCATGCGCGCTGATCGGCACCATCAGCAGCGCCTCCACCTCGGGCCACACCACGGGCCCGCCCGCCGAGAACGCATACGCGGTGGATCCGGTGGGCGTCGACAGGACGACGCCGTCACACCCGAACCCGGTCACCGGGCGCCCGTCGATCTCCAGCACGACTTCCAGCAGCTTCTCGGCGCCGGCCTTCTGCACGGCCGCCTCGTTCAGCGCCCAGTCGGTGTGCACGATGTCGCCGTTGCGGTGCACGACGACGTCGACGGTCATCCGCTCCTCGACCTCGTACGACCGCGCCACGACCCGGTCGACCACCCGGTCGAGGTCGTCCCGCTCGGCCTCCGCGAGGAAGCCCACCCGTCCGAGGTTGACGCCGAGCATGGGCACTCCGGACGCCCGGGCGAACTCCGCCCCGCGCAGCAGCGTGCCGTCGCCGCCGAGCACGATCAGCAGCTCGCAGCTGTCGAGGCACTGCGGAGTCGCCTCCTTGACCAGCTCCACCTCGTCGGGCAACGGCAGGTCGCGCGCCTCCTCCGCCAGCACCCGCACCCCGATGTCATGCCGCAGCAGGCCCTTGACGACGAGTTCCGCACTGCGGATCGCCGCGGGCCGCCCGGTGTGGGCGAGCAGGAAAACAGTACGCGCCAGGTTCTGTGTCAACGCGGCCCCTCCGCCACTGCACGGTCGACGTCGGCCGGGTCCACCTCGGGTGCCCCCGCCCGCAGCCAGAGAAAGTACTCGACGTTCCCCGAGGGCCCCGGCAGCGGACTCGCGGTGACTCCACGCACCCCGAGCCCCAGCTCCCAGGCCTTCTCGGCCACTCCCCGCACGGCCTCCGCCCGCAGCTGCGGACTCCGTACGACACCCCCGCTGCCGAGCCGCTCCTTCCCCACCTCGAACTGCGGCTTGACCATCATCACCAGGTCGGCGTCCGGCTTCACGCACCGCTTCAGGGCCGGCAGCACCAGCCCGAGCGGGATGAAGGACAGATCGCCCACGACAAGATCCACAGGTTCCCCATCGATCGCCTCGAGCGTCAACTCGCGTACGTTCGTACGGTCCTTGACGGTGACGCGTTCATCGCTCTGGAGAGACCAGGCCAGCTGTCCGTACCCGACGTCCACGGCCACGACGTGGGCGGCGCCCGCGCGCAGCAGGACGTCGGTGAAGCCGCCGGTGGACGCGCCGGCGTCCAGCGCGCGCCGGCCCTCGACCACGAGCCCCTGCGGCACGAAGACGTCCAGCGCGCCGGCGAGCTTGTGCCCGCCGCGGGAGACGTAGTCGGGGTCGCTGTCGTCGGCCTGGACCACGATCGCCACGGCGGTCTCCACCTGGGTGGCCGGCTTGGTCGCGACGGTCCTGCCTACGGTGACCCGCCCGGCGGCGATCAGCTGGCTGGCGTGCTCGCGCGAGCGCGCGAGCTTCCGGCGGACCAGTTCCGCGTCCAGACGGCGGCGTGCGACTCCTGCCACGTTCGGTTCAGCTCCTGCTCTGGTGGTACGACGTCGGGGGCACCGGGGGTCCCGGGCGGGCGTCGAGCGCGGTGAGCGCGTCGCGCAGCCCCCCGTGTACATCCTCGTACACCTCGACGTGTCCGTCGGTGGCGAGGTGGTCGGCGTCGGCCAGCCGCTCCAGCCGGGCGTCGACCTCGGCGCTGCCGGTGGGGGTGCGCGGGACGTTCAGGGGGGCGGGCGCGGCGGGGTCGTACGCCTCCGGGGCCTGTGCCGCCTCCTGCACCGCATCCTGCGGGATCTCCGTCTCCGGAACCGAGTCGCTCATGCCCAGACGCTACCCCGAACCGCTGGGGTACCGTCGTGGGCGATGGCCACGATCGAGGAGTGCCGCGCCGCACTGGGAAAGCTTTCGGACAATATGCAGGGCACCGACGGCGACGTCCGCGCGGCCGCCGCCCTGGACCGCTCGGTGAGCTGTCACATCACCGACCTGGACGTCACCTTCGCCGGCCGGATGACGGGCGGCCGGATCGACGTGGACGACACCCACCCCGGTCCACCGCGGGAGAAGGCGCAGATCAGGCTCGCCATGGCCGGGGACGACCTGGTGGCCCTGGTGGACGGCGAGCTGAACTTCGCGACCGCCTGGGGCACGGGCCGGGTCAGGCTGGAGGCGAGCCTGCTGGATCTGTTCCGGCTCAGGAAGCTGCTGTGACCCTCTCCGCACGTGCCTTGCGGGCCGCCGGCACCACCAGCGGGGTACCGGTCTCCGGGTCGTCGATGACCTGACAGCGCAGCCCGAAGACCTGCTCCACCAGCTCGGCGGTGACGATGTCGTTCGGGGCACCCTCGGCGATCACCTCGCCGCCGCGCAGCGCGATGAGATGGGTGGCGTAGCGAGCGGCGTGGTTCAGGTCGTGCAGCACCGCCACCAGCGTCCGCCCCTGCTCCTCGTGCAGCTCGGCGCAGAGGTCGAGGACGTCGATCTGGTGCTGGATGTCCAGGTAGGTGGTCGGCTCGTCCAGGAGCAGCAGCGGGGTCTGCTGGGCGAGCGCCATGGCGATCCACACCCGCTGCCGCTGCCCGCCGGACAGCTCGTCGACGTACCGGTCGGCCAGCTCGGCGACCCCGGTCTGCCGCATCGACTCCTGGACGACCCGCTCGTCCTCCGCCGACCACTGGCGCAGCAGCCCCTGGTGCGGGTAGCGGCCCCGGCCGACGAGGTCGGCGACGGTGATGCCGTCGGGTGCGATGGACGACTGCGGCAGCAGTCCGAGGGTCCGTGCGACCTTCTTGGCGGGCATCGACTGGATGACCTGCCCGTCGAGCAGCACCCGGCCCCGGCTCGGCTTGAGCATCCGTGACAGGGCCCGCAGCAGCGTCGACTTGCCGCACGCGTTCGGGCCGACGATCACCGTGAAGGAGTGGTCGGGGATCTCCACCGACAACTGCTCGGCGATGACACGCTGGTCGTAGGCGAGGGTGACGTTCTCTGCGGACAGGCGGTTCACAGTGCTCCTAGGGGTGTTCGTGCGGGTGCCGCTCATATCCGGCCCGACCTGCGCTCGGTGACCAGCAGCCACAGCAGATAGCCGCCGCCGAGGACTCCGGTGACCACGCCGACGGGCAGCTGGTCGGCGCCGAAGGCGCGCTGGGAGGCCCAGTCGGCGGCGACCAGCAGGGCGGCGCCCATGCAGAGGGAGGGCACCAGGTTCGGGCCCGGCGAGCCGGTCAGGCGGCGGGCGAGCTGCGGCGCGGTGAGCGCGACGAAGCTGACGGGTCCGGCGGCCGCGGTGGCGGCAGCGGTGAGCAGCACGGCGGAGACCATCATCAGCAGCCGGACCCGCTGCACAGGCACCCCGAGGGCGTTCGCGACGTCGTCGCCCATCTCCATCATCCGAAGGCCGCGCGCGCCCGCGAGGACCAGCGGGACGAGGACCGCGCACAGGGCGAGCAGCGGCCAGACCTGGTCCCAGTCGCGGCCGTTGAGAGAGCCGGTCATCCATACGACCGCGCGGGCCGCGTCGACCAGGTCGGCCTTGGTGAGCAGATAGCCGTTGACGGCCGTGGCGATCGCGGAGACGCCGATGCCGACCAGAACCAGCCGGTATCCGTGCACGCCCTGCTTCCAGGCGAGCAGATAGATGGCGAGACCGGTCACCAGGCCGCCGACCAGGGCGCCGACGGTGACCTGTGTGGTGCTGCCGGACAGCAGCACGATCACGATCAGCGCGCCGGCCGTCGAGCCCTGGGAGAGGCCGAGGACGTCCGGGCTGCCGAGCGGGTTGCGGGAGACGGACTGGAACAGGGCGCCGCCGAGGCCGAGCGAGGCACCGACCAGCAGGCCGACCAGGACGCGCGGCAGCCGCAGCTCGTTGACGATGAAGTCCTGGTACGCGGTGCCGTTCCCGGCGAGCGTCCTGAGCACATCGGCCGCCGGGATCTTCGCGTCGCCGGTGCCGATCAGGGCGACGCCCGCGGCGCCGGCGGCGACCAGCAGCAGGACGACGACGATCAGGGCCCGCGGGTCCAGACGCAGGGAGAGCCCGCCGGGAGCGCGTACGGCCCGGTTCATGGATCGGGTCTTCACAGCTGGGCCGTCCTCCGCCGTCGTACGAGAAAGATGAAGACCGGGCCGCCGATGATCGCGGTGATGATGCCCACCTGCAGTTCCGAGGGGCGGGCCACGACCCGGCCGACGACGTCGGCGCCGAGCAGCAGCACGGGCGACAGGACCGCGGCGTACGGCAGGATCCAGCGCAGGTCGGGACCGGTGAAGGAGCGCACGACGTGCGGGACCATCAGGCCGACGAACACGATCGGACCGCAGGCGGCGGTCGCGGCTCCGCACAGCACGGTGGCGGCGAGCATGGCGAGCGCGCGGGTGCGGCCGAGGCCCGCGCCGAGGGCGCGGGCGGTGTCGTCGCCCATCGCGACGGCGTTCAGCGGCCGGGCCAGCCCGAGCGCCAGGACCGTGCCGACCGTGAGGAACGGCAGCACCTGCAGGATGGTCGAGTTCGTGGCCGAGGCCAGCGAACCCACCGTCCAGAAGCGCATCTTGCCCAGCGCCGCGTCGTCCATGATCATCACGGCCTGGAGATAGCCGTAGAGGGCCGCGCTGACGGCCGTACCCGCGAGTGCGAGCCGGACCGGGGTGGCGCCCCGGCTGCCGCCGAGGAACCACACCAGCGCGCCGACCGCCGCCGCTCCGAGGAAGGCGAACCACACATAGCCGGTGAGGCTGGTGACGCCGAAATAGGTGATGGCCGTGACGACGGCGGCGGAGGCCCCCGCGTTGATCCCGAGCAGTCCGGGGTCGGCCAGCGGATTGCGGGTGAGCGCCTGCAGCACCGCGCCGGAGAGGCCGAGCGCGGCACCGGCGAGCAGCCCGAGGACCGTGCGCGCGAGCCGCTCGTCCACGACGACGTCGCCATAGGTCCCGGTGTCGTGGAACAGACCGTGCCAGACCTGGTCCGGTGGCAGCGCTTTCGCCCCGATCGCGATGCTCGCCAGGGCGACGAGCACCAGGATCACGACGGAGAGCAGGAGCCCAAGGGTCCTTGCCGCCTGGCGGGTTGGGGGCGCGGGGGCGGTCTCCGCGCGCTGTTCCGGAGGACTGTCGACCAACACGAGGTTAGGTTAGCCTACCCTCGCTCCCGATCTCGATCCCCGGGGGTCAAGGACCGCCTCACAGCCCGAGACGCGCCAACGCCTTCCCCCCGTCCAGCTCGCAGGAGCCCTCCCCGGCCGCCGTCCAGGCCGCCGCGCACAGCGCCCGCAGCCCGTCCAACGGCTCGCCGTCGCCCTCCAGCTCCAAACGGTCCGCCCCGGCCGTCGCCGTGAACCCGCCGCAGCAGAAGCCCGCACCGTCCGCCGTCACCTCCGGCTGCCCGGTGAGCAGCCCGCGCAGATCGGCGTCC
The DNA here is from genome assembly GCF_040680235.1 of Streptomyces sp. NPDC052101. NCBI lineage: Bacteria > Bacillati > Actinomycetota > Actinomycetes > Kitasatosporales > Streptomycetaceae > Streptomyces > Streptomyces sp. NPDC052101. Next base: position 4,293 of record NZ_JBFAWH010000018.1, on the reverse strand, counting down.
ACAAACGTCGGCCGGTGCCGCGGCGGCGCCGCGAGCAGCTGGGCGCCGTCGGTGACGCCGGTCAGCACCAGCAGCGAGTCGACTCCGCCGTTGAAGGCACCCTCGATGTCCGTGTCCAGCCGGTCCCCGACCACCAGCGGCCGCTTCGCGCCTGTCCGGAGAATCGTCTCCTTGTGCATCGGCGGCAGCGGCTTGCCCGCCACCTGCGGCTCCGCGCCGGTCGCGATCCGTACGACCTCCACGGCCGCCCCATTGCCCGGCGCGATGCCCCGTCCACTCGGAATCGTCAGATCGGTGTTGGAGGCGAACCACGGCACCCCCCGCGCCACCGCGTACGACGCCTCCGCGAACCGCCCCCACGTCAGATCCGGCCCGCCGAACCCCTGCACGACCGCCGCCGGATCGTCGTCCGCCGACTCCACGGGGGTGAGCCCCCGCTCGCGCAGCGCCACCCGCAGCCCCTCGCCGCCGATGACCAGCACCCGCGCCCCCGCCGGCACCTGCTCGCTGATCAGCCGCGCGACCGCCTGCGCGGAGGTGATGACATCATCCGCGCCCGTCGGTATGCCCAGCTCCGTCAGATGCCCGGCCACCGTGTCCGGCGTCCGCAGCGCGTTGTTGGTGACATACGCCAGATGCATCCCACCCGAGCGGGCCACCGCCAGTGAGTCGACCGCGTGCACGATCGCGTTCCCACCCGCGTACACCACCCCGTCCAGATCGAGCAGCGCCGTGTCGTACGCCTCGCTCAGGGGCTGCCCACTGCCCTCGGGCCTCGTCCTGACCGCCTGGCTCATTCCACATCGCTCCTCGTTCGAAGGCCTTTCCCCCGATCATCCCGCACGCCACTGACACACGTACGATGCCGGGATGAACACTGCAGGTCACTCGGAAGCAACGGCGCTGCGAGGCCTGGAACTCACCCCGTTCCGCGGCCTTCGCTACGACCCCGACCGGGTCGGCAGCCTCGCCGCCGTCACCTCCCCGCCGTACGACGTCGTGGTCCGCCCCGACGGAGTGCATCACCTCCAGTCCGCCGACCCGCACAACATCGTCCGCCTGATCCTCCCCCAGGCCGGCACCCCGAGCGCCGGCACCGAGCAGGCGGCCGACACCCTGCGCCGCTGGCTGGACGAGGGGATCCTCACCGCGGACCCGGAACCCGGCCTGTACGTCTACGAGCAGCGGGACGGGAACGGCATGCTCCAGCGCGGCGTCATCGGCGCGCTGCGGCTCTCGGAGCCCGCGGAGGGCGTGGTGCTGCCGCACGAGGACGTCATTCCGCCGGTGGTCGCCGACCGTGCCGCCCTGATGCGCGCCACGCGCGCGAACCTGGAACCGCTGCTGCTGACCTACCGCGGCAACGGCACGGCCGCGGAGGTCGTCGAACGCACCGCGCAGCGGCCACCGCTCCTCTCCACGACCACCGAGGACGGCTTCCACCACCGCCTGTGGTCCGTCACCGACCCCGCCGACCTGGCCGGCATCCAGTCCGACCTCGCCCACCGGCAGGCGCTGATCGCCGACGGCCACCATCGCTGGGCCACCTACCTGCGGCTGCGCGCCGAGCACCCCTCCCCCAGCCCCTGGGACCACGGCCTGGTGCTGCTCGTCGACACCGTCCGCTACCCGCTGCGCGTCCGCGCCATCCACCGCCTGCTGCACAGCCTGCCGGTCGCCGACGCGCTCGCGGCGGTGCGGGGCCTGTTCCGGATACGACGGCTCGACACACCGCTCGCCGAGGCGCTGGCGACGCTCGCGGACGCCTCCTGCGCGGGCAACGCCTTCCTGCTGGCCGGCGACGGCGCCTTCCACCTGCTCGACCGCCCGGATCCCGATCTGCTGGCCCGGACCATCCCGGCCGGCCGCCCGGCCGCCTGGCGCTCCCTGGACGCCACGGTCCTGCACGCCACGCTCCTCGAACACGTCTGGCACATCCCCGAGGACTCCCCGGCCCACATCGCCTACATCCATGACACGGCCGCGACGGTCGCCAAGGCGGAACGCGACGGCGGTACGGCCGTCCTGATGCACCCCATCCGCGAGGAGGTCGTACGCGACCTGGCCCGCCAGGGCGTGATGATGCCCCGCAAGTCGACGTCGTTCGGCCCGAAGCCCGCGTCCGGGCTGGTGCTGCGCGCACTGGAGATCTGAGCCCCCGCGCGCAGAACAACCTCCGCACACAAAAGCCTCCGCACACAAAAGAAAGAGGGCAGGCTCCACAGGGAGCCTGCCCTCTTCTCGTCTCACCGGCCACGCGTGCGACTACACGTCAGTCCTCGTCGCCGTCCTGCTGCGCCGGCTTCTCCTGCTCGCCCTCGTCCTCGCCCTCGTCCAGGGCGTCGACGAACTCCACACCGTCCAGTTCGGCGAGCCGGTCGGAGGCATCCGTACTACCGTCCCGGTCGGCCTCCACGGCCTTGGCGAACCACTCCCGCGCCTCGCTCTCGCGGCCGACGGACAGCAGCGCGTCCGCGTAGGCGTACCGCAGGCGCGCGGTCCACGGCTGAACCGAGTTGGAGGCCAGCTCCGGGCTCTGCAGGGTCACGATGGCGGCTTCCAGCTGGCCCATGTCGCGCCGGGCACCGGCCGCGACCAGCCGCATCTCGACCTGACCGGCCTTGTCCAGCTTGTGCACATCCGGGGCACCGGCCATGTCCAGCGCCTTCTCCGGCCGCCCGAGCCCACGCTCGCAGTCGGCCATCACCGGCCACAGCTCCACGGCGCCCGTCATCCGGCGCGCGGCGCGGAACTCGGCGAGAGCCTCGCTGTACTTCTGGTTGGCGTACGCCGCGAACCCGGCGGCCTCGCGTACGGCGGCCACACGGGACGCCAGACGCAGGGCCACCTTGGAGTAGCCGTAGGCGCCCTCGGGGTCCTCGTCGATGAGCCGGGCGACCATCACCAGGTTCTTGGCGACATCCTCCGCGAGCGTCTTGGGCAGGCTCTGGAGTTCCTGCCGCACGTCCTTGTCGATCTCGTCACCGGTGACGTCCTCCGGGATCGGCAGCCGCTTGATCGGCTCGCGGTCCCGGTCACGGTCCCGCTCGTCGCGGAAACGGCCACCGCCGCGCCGGTCGTCCCGACGGTCGTCACGTCGGTCGTCACGACGGAAACCACCGGGCCGACCACCACGGTCGTCGCGGCGCGGCCCACGGTCGCGGTCGTCCCTACGGCCGTAGCCGCCGCGGTCGTCCCGGCCCCGGAACCCACCGCGCTCACCCCGGTTGTCATCCCGCCGGAAGCCACCGCGGTCGTCTCGGCGGTCGTCACGGCGGTCACCGTAACCACCACCGCGGTTGTCGTCGCGCCGGCCGTAGCCACCACGGTCGTCGTCGCGGCGGAAGGCAGGACGGTCCCCACCGCGGTCATCACGACGGTCGTCACGCCGGTCGTCACGACGGAAACCACCGCGGTCGTCACGACGGTCGTCACGACGCGGCCCACGGTCACGGTCATCCCGCTGGAACGCCGGACGCGGACCCCGGTCGCCCTCACGACGGTCATCCCTACGACCGTAGCCACCACCACCGCGCCGGTCATCACGACGATCGTCACGCCGGTCGTCACGACGGTCATCGCGCCGGAAGCCACCGCGGTTGTCGTCGCGCCGGCCGTAGCCACCACGGTCGTCGTCGCGGCGGAAGGCAGGACGGTCCCCACCGCGGTCATCACGACGGTCGTCACGCCGGTCGTCACGACGGAAACCACCGCGGTCGTCACGACGGTCGTCACGACGCGGCCCACGGTCACGGTCATCCCGCTGGAACGCCGGACGCGGACCCCGGTCGCCCTCACGACGGTCATCCCTACGACCGTAGCCACCACCACCGCGCCGGTCATCACGACGGTCATCACGACGATCGTCACGCCGGTCATCGCGCCGGTCGTCACGCCTGAAGCCGCCGCGGTCGTCACGCCGGTCGCCGTAGCCACCACCGCGGTTGTCGTCACGCCGGCCGTAACCGCCACGGTCGTTGTCGCGGCGGTCGTTGTCGCGACGGTAGCCACCACGGTCGCCCCGGTAGCCGCCGCGGTCACCACGGTCACCACTGTCCCGTCGCCGCTGGTCGCGCTCCGGTCGGTCGTCGGGAGAGTTGGTGGACATGATGACTCCTGTCTTCGGTACTACAAGCATTGTAAAAACAAAAGGACCCCTGGTCCCAGCTGAACGCTGGGACCAGGGGTCCTCCAAAGATTGTTCGGCGGCGTCCTACTCTCCCACAGGGTCCCCCCTGCAGTACCATCGGCGCTGTGAGGCTTAGCTTCCGGGTTCGAAATGTAACCGGGCGT